>JBEKOZ010000344.1:0-5752 GCA_049521275.1 Bryobacteraceae bacterium
CAACAGGTGCGCGCGCCGCTGGACCTTCGGCCGCGGAGGTGGCCCGCACGATTCACGACGCCGCGCTCGATCCCCAGGAATGTTACCGGGTGCGCGAGCTGAACTTCCGCAAGGACGACATCAGCATTTATTTCACCGAGGGCTACCTGATCTTCTCGAAGCCCGCCGGCGGGCAACTGGTGTCCGCGGTGTTCACGACGGAAGTGGAAGGCGGCGACGGGGAGGTGATCATTCTGCCTCCCTCGCGCGGCGAACGGGAATCGCTGGCGTCGTTCACGCAGTCCCCGAATCTGGATGAACATATAAGCGTTGCGCTGATGATTTTCACGAACGGCGGGGGCGCGGCACTGCGGGACCGCATCGAAAAGGAAGGAAGGGGGCGGAAAGTCCCGGAGATGGGCGCGCTGATGGCGGACAAATGGTCGGGCGTGCTGGCCAATATCCGGGATGGGTTTGAGCTCAGAATCGTCGACGACCTTCTTTCGCCGCATCCCGAGGCGTCGGGATTCATGTTATTCGGGATGGCCGGGCGCGAAAGGGGCAATTTCGACCTGCTGTACGATCCGCGGGCGAGGGAGCAGATTGTCGCGGGCCAGTTTGCGGAGCGCGGCGGCCACCAGCACTACAACATCTGGACCAGCTTTATGGCCAAGGGCGTCCGTACGGGCGCGGCCAAACGATTCGACCCGGGATTCACGATCCGCCATTTTGCAATCGAGGCCACGCTCGACGCGAGTCTGCACATGAAGGCATCGACGAAGATCAAGCTGCGGGTAGGGGCAGCCGCCTTGCGCGCGTTTCCCTTCGAGATCACCGGGGCGATGAAGGTGACTTCGGCGCGGGTGGACGGAGCGCCGGTCGAGATGTTCTCCCGCGATTCGGTGCGGGGACGCGCTCTGCGCCTGAGCGAGGATGACGCGTTGCTGGTGGTGACGCCCGACCCGCTTGCGGCGGGGAGCGAGCATCAGTTCGAGTTTGAGCACGAAGGCGACGTAATCATACCGGCAGGCAATGGTGTTTACTACGTGGGCGCGCGATCCACCTGGTATCCGCACAGCACGCCTGAATTCTCCACCTACGATCTGACCTTCCGCTATCCGAAGAAGTTGACGCTGGTCACGCCCGGCGATTTGGTGGAAGATCGCACGGACGGGGAGACGCGCGTGACCCGCCGCCGCACGGACATCCCCATTCGCTTTGCGGGTTTCAACCTCGGCGAGTATGAACGAATCACGGGAGACGTTCCCGGTTTTTCCGTCGAAGTGTACGGGAACCGGCGCCTGGAGTCCGCGCTGGTGCCCAAGCCAACGGCGATGCCGGACCCGGCCGCTCGCCCGCTGACCCTGGAGCAGCGCAGGGATTCGCTGCGGGTGCAAACTCCCTCCGCGCCGCCGGATCCACTGGCGCGCCTGCACGCGGTCTCAGCGAATGTTTCGTCGTCGCTCGAGTTTTATACCGGCTTGTTTGGAGCGCCCGCGTTAAAGACGCTGACCGTCGCGCCGATTCCCGGGACGTTCGGGCAGGGCTTTCCCGGTTTGGTGTACCTTTCGACGATTGCGTATCTCGATCCCGCCTCCCGTCCAGCCGCTTTGCGCGGGCAAAATGAGCAGGTCTTCTTTTCCGATCTGATGGCCGCCCACGAGGTCGCCCATCAATGGTGGGGCAATGTCGTCATCGTGCCAAGCTATCAGGACGAGTGGTTGATGGAGGCTCTGTCAAACTACTCGGCGCTGCTCTGGCTGGAAAAAAAGAGCGGACCTAAGGCGGTCGAATCCGTGCTCGAAGACTACCGCGAGCGCCTGCTCACGAAGGATGCGGACGGACACACGCTGGAATCGGCCGGTCCGATCGTGTGGGGCCTGCGTCTGGATAACTCCGGCAACCCGGAAGCCTGGCGGTCCATCACCTACGAGAAAGGCGCCTGGATCATGCATATGCTGCGCCGCCGGCTGGGGGACGATCGTTTTCTGAAGATGCTTGCCGAGTTGCGGCGCCGCTACGAATTTCGCGCCATCACCACCGAGGAGTTTGGCGCCCTGGCCGCCGAGTACCTGCCGCCGCGCACGCCCTCCTACGCGATGGATACGTTCTTCGACAACTGGGTGTACGCGACCGGCATACCCAACTTAAAATTGCAGAGCAGCATTCGAGGACTCAAAGTCTCGGGCACCGTGACCCAATCCGGGGTCGGGAACGATTTTTCGGTCGAAGTGCCAGTGGAGATTCAGTTCGTCAAGGGTCCGCCCGAAACCGTCTGGGTGCGGACTTCGAACGATCCAGTGTCTTTTTCCGTCACTATAAAGCAGAAGCCGGTGCGCGTGAGTCTGGCGGCATTCAGCGTGCTTTCGACGAAAAAGTAGGAACTATTAATTTTTTAATTGACAACTTTCCAGGGCTGCTGTAAAGTTGAACTATTAATTCTTTAAGCGAGGAGGGCCCGGCGCGTGGCTAGACAGAAATCTCCGCATCTGACCGATGCGGAATTGCGGTTAATGGATGTGTTGTGGGAGAAAGGCTCGGCGACGGTCTCGGACGTCGCGGAGGCGCTGCCCAACAATCCCGCGCTCGCCTATTCGACGGTCCTCACCACGCTCCGGATCCTCGAAACGAAGGGCTTCATCCGCCATACCAAAGACGGACGGGCGTTCGTGTATCATCCTATCGTCGGCCGGGAGCAGGCGCGCGAAAGCGCGGTCACGCACCTGGTCCGCCGTTTTTTTGAAAACTCGCCCGAGTTGCTGATGCTGAACCTGCTCGACGGAAAAAAGGTGGCGGCTTCAGAACTGCGCCGGTTGCGGAAAAAGATTGAGGAGGCCGAGGCATGAGCGAAGTCCTCGCTGCGTTCATCAACGCTGGAATCGCCGGAGCCGCGGTAACCATTGCGGTGTGGCTGGTATTGTCGATCGCGCCGCGCCGCGCGATCAATGCCGCGACTCGTTATGCGGTGTGGTGGACCACGCTGCTGGTAGTGGTGGCGCTCCCGGTGTTTTATCTGCCCCATCGCGCTGCCCCGGTTTCGGCGCCGCAGGAGCCGGTCACGCAGGCCGTGGCGCAAGAAACAACCATCTCTGTGAGCGAAGCGCCCGCGGTCCTCGCCGCTCCGCCGGTTCCGTCACGCTGGCCGCAGTTCCCGCTCGAACTGAGCGCCGGCGCGTGGCCGATCCGAGTTTTCATCGCCTGGGGCATCGTGGCGTTGTTCATGCTGCTCCGCCTGGGTCTAAGCTACATGGTTCTCGAACGGCGCAAGCTGCGCGCTCGTCCGGCGGAGAATCTGCATCGCTGGCCGGTGCGCGCACTGATCTCCTCCGAGGTCGCATCGCCGATGGCCGCGGGGTTGTTCCGGCCGGCGATCCTGCTGCCGGAGCGCCTGATCGCCGAGCTGGACGATGATGAACTGGAGCAGATCCGCGTTCATGAAACCGCGCACCTGACGCGCCGCGACGATATCGCTCTCTTGATCCAGCGCACTGTCGAAGCCGGGTTCGCGCTGCATCCGGTGGTCCGATGGATCACCCGCCGTATCGATCTGGAGCGTGAAATCGCCTGCGACGATTTCGTGGTGGAGCAAACCGGACGGGCTCGCCCTTACGCGTCCTGTCTGACGCGTGTAGTCGAAATCGCCGGCGGCGCGCGATCGTCCGTCATCGATGTGTCCGTCGCGGCGGCCGCAACTGAGGAACGCTCACACTTGGCTAGGAGAATCGAAATGTTGCTGGACAAAACGCGTCACAAAGGAACTCGCCTGTTGAAGATACCGTTACTGTTGATGTTGGCCGCCCTGGTGGTGCTGGCCTGCGTAGCTGTCAGGACGCCTGGCATGATCGCCTTCGCGGCGGAGCAGGACTCGTTTTTCGCCCAGCCGCCGATTCCGCCAGAACCTGCAGCGCCGATGCCGCCCGCGTATCCGCCTCCGCCCGCAATTGCTGCGCCTGCTTACCCGGCCGCGCCCGCGATCGCCGCCGCGCCGACTGCGCCTGCGTATCCACCCCCTCCCCCGGCGCCGCAAAACTCCTGGACGGAATTGCACGACGGCAGCAACATTACTACGCGGTGGATTGATGGACTCCACTCGCGCGAGATGCGCGTTCATGGCAATGTTCAATTCACCGATGACGAAAGCGACGTGAAAACGATGTCCGCGGACGGCTTCTTCAGTTACGAGGAGTCCTTCGGATTTTCGAGCCGCCGCTTTCAGGCCAGGTCCGACGCCTCCGGCCAGATCATGCGCCGCTATCTTGTCGATGGACAGGAGAAGCCTCTCGACGCCGACGGGAAAGCCTGGCTGCGCGCGGCGATTCCCGATCTCGTGCGTGAATCCGGCATCGATGCGCCGGAGCGCGTGCGCCGGATCCTGAAGCAGGGCGGCGCGTCCGCCGTTCTCGCGGAGATCGCCAAGATTCACAGCGACGGAACGAAGAAAGTCTATATCCGCGAGCTGGTGCCGATTGGCAATCTCTCGACGGATCAGTTTCAATCCGTGCTCCGCGTGGTGCGCGGCATGGGTTCGGATGGCGAAAAAGCGTCCGTGCTGGATTTCCTCGGGCCCTACACGCTGAAGGACAATCTGCGCGACTACACCTTTGAAGCGGTCGCGACCATTCACTCGGATGGCGAAAAACATCGTGTATTGACGCGCTTCATCATGGCCGATCCTTCGCGCGGCACCCTGACACTGGCGGCGCGCGCGGCCGCGACCATCAACTCCGATGGCGAGAAAGCCGCGGTGCTGGTCGATCTGGCGGCGCATCTGCGCGGCAATGCCGACCTGTCCCATCCCTTCTTCCACGCCGCCGAGTCGATTCATTCCGATGGCGAAAAGGCCCGTGTTCTGATCGCCGTCATGGGGTCGGCGGGCGAGCAGCACGATACGCTGGTCGAGGCTCTTCGGGTCGCCGGGACGATCAACTCCGACGGCGAAAAAGCGGGGGTGCTGGTGCATGCCGACGCCTACTGGAAAGACGACGACGCGATGCGCCGGGCGTATTTTGAAACCGCGCGCTCAGTGCACTCGGACGGCGAAAAAGCGCGCGCTCTGACGTCTCTCATCGGGCGCTCCAATCTCAGCGACCGTGCGCTGATCGACGCGGTGCATTGCGCCATCACTATCAACTCCGATGGCGAAAAAGCGCGCGTCCTGGTCGCCACCGCCAATCACGCCAACGGAAAATCCGACGTCCGCGAGGAGATCAAGATCGCGGCAAAATCCATCCATTCCGATGGCGAGTACCGCCGCGTGATGACGGCCATGGATCTACGCGCCGGGGACGCCGCGAATCGCCCGTAAGCCTGGCAAAGCATCGCGAAATTCGCCTTCGCCAAGGCCGAAATACAGTTTCCGGAAAATTGCAAAGAGCGTTTCGTACACCGCCGCTTCTTCTGGATCAGGATCATACGTTTTCCACGGCGGGCACAACGCCTTCTGCGCGTCTTCGATGGTCTTGAATGTTCCAGCCGCGAGAAACGCAAAAATCGCCGACCCGAGGCTGGTTACGTCCCCGGCCGGCACCAGCACCGGTTTGTTCAAGACATTCGCATAGACCCGATTCAGCGTATCGCCGCGCTGCGGAATGCCGCCGGCGTTGATCACGCGGTCGATGCGCACGCCATGCTCCGCCATGCGTTCCAGGATCACGCGCGTATGGAACGCCGTCCCTTCGATCGCGGCGAACAGCTCATCCTGCGCGGTGCTGGTCAGGTTCCAGCCGAACGTTACGCCGCCCAATTCCGCGTTCACCAGCACTGTTCGATCGCC
>JBEKOZ010000345.1:0-5746 GCA_049521275.1 Bryobacteraceae bacterium
GCCCTCCGGCTGCGATTTCAAATAGCGCGTGACGCAATGCAAGGGCTGATGGACGTCGCCCGCGATGTGTTCGAGCCACGGCAAAAGATATACGGCATCTTGTTCCTTTCCGATGATGGGAATGATGCGGTTCAGCTCCGAAAGCGCGTGCGGAGGCGTTTGTTCCTTGGCTTCGGCTCCATCGGGTGTGTAGGGCGTGTCGTAATAATGCCAGGTGGTGTGGCGGCCCATATCGGGAAAGCCGGGGAGCAGCGGCGTGGGCGAGGCGTCGGGCCGCGCTTCGTCGTAAAATCGCGGATCGCCCTTGATCTGGTCGGGCCAAACGGCGGCGGCGATGAAGGCGGCGCGCGCGCGGGCCGCGGGATCGGCGGGGGCGTCGCGCAGAAATATTTTTTCGTAATCGGGGTGGCGGCGGATCAACGCATCGACGCGGGCGCGGGCCTGCGGCGTCAGGCAATCGTAGGCAATGGCGGCAATGAGCCGGTGTCCGGTGGCGTTCCACGCGGAGGCCGGCGGAGCGAGCGAAGCCAGGATCGACAACCACGCGGCGAGCAGACGGAGATGGCGCATGACGGACTTTTAAGGATAAGGCATTTCAGACGCAGGCGGAACCGCCTGCGCCACCACAGCCCATCAAGGCCTTGCAAAGTGAGGTGGGGCATGTCAACTTCGGGGACAGTCAGCTATGGTACGAAAAATCCGTAAGCCGCCATGCGAACTATGGCTGACTGTCCCCGAAGTTCCCCACCACCACAGCCCATCAAGGCCTCGCAAGTGAGGTGGGGCAGGCGGTTCCGCCTGCCAACTTCGCGCGGTATATCATGATTGCCATGGACGCCACCCGCCGAAAATTCTTCTCTCACGCGCTGGTCCTGGCCGGAGCCGCCGCACTCCCAGCAGGAGTCCCACGCGACCCCGGCGTAAAACTCAAGCTCGCGCTCAACGCCTATTCTTTCGACAAACCGCTCATGGCCCACACCATGACCCTGGACGACGTGGTCCACTTCTGCGCCCGGCATCGCGTCGACGCTCTTGACGCCACGGGCTATTATTTTCCGGGTTATCCCCAGGCTCCTCCCGACGAGTACGTCTACAATCTGAAAAAGACGGCGTTCCTGAACGGCGTGCAGATCAGCGGCACCGGCGTCCGCAACGATTTCGCCGTGGCCGATGCCGCCGCGCGCAAACGCGACGTGCAGATGGTGAAGGATTGGGTCGAAGTCGCGAGCAAACTGGGCGCGACGGTGCTGCGTGTGTTCACCGGGAAAGTGCGCCCCGCGGGTTATACCTTCGATCAGGCGCTCCAATGGATGATCCCTGAATTTCAGGAATGCGCCGAGCACGCGAAACAGCACGGCGTCATCCTCGGCCTGCAACAGCACAACGATTTTCTGAAGACCGCGGACGAAACCATTCGCGTGATTGAAGCGGTGAACTCGCCGTGGTTCGGCGACATCCTCGACGTCGGCAGCCTGCTCGCGGGCGATCCTTATCAGGAGATCGAAAAACTGGTGCCCTACGCGGTCTCCTGGCAAGTGAAAGAGAAGGTCGGAGACGCCGATATCGACCTGGCGAGGCTGAAAGCGATCATCGATAAAGTAGGCTATCGCGGCGTCCTGCCCTTCGAAGCATTGGGCTCGGGCGACCCGCGCGAAAAAGTAGCCAATTTCCTGGAGCGAATCCGCGCCGTTTTCGCCCTGTAACTGTTCGCATGCTGACCAGAGTTGGCCGCGGATGAACGCGGATAAACGCAGATTCGAAAACAAAGGCCTTGGCATCTTTGAATCCGCGTTCATCAGCGTTCATCAGCGGCCAATGAGGCCTTTTCAGCATCCTGTTACAGCGCAGCCCGCGGCTCATACCGCTGGACATGAATCCGCCCTTCATGCTGACGCGCTTGCGCCAGATCATAGGCGGCCTGCATCCGAATCCAGATGTCGGGAGTCGCGCCGAAAGCCTTGGCGAGGCGAATGGCCATCTCGGGCGACACGCCTGCCTGTCCGTTAATCAGGCGTGAAAGCGTGGTCCGGCTTACGGAGAGCGAAAATGGGTCGAGACAATTGAGCCGGACGGACAGTCCCGGGTGCGGCGGATTTTTCATCGACATGACGTTCTCCTCTTCCTGTTAGTGGGAAGACTTGGACAGCCCGCTGTCACCGACTTTGCCTGTCCAGTTTTACCACCGAACCGCCATGCGTCAGCATGTGGACCGGAAACCGGGGGAAACTTGAGAAATGCCCCGCGACTTCGACATCGTCCTCTACGGCGCTACCGGCTTCACCGGCCGCCAGACCGTAACCTATTTCGAAAAGCACGCCCCACCCGATCTTCGCTGGGCCATCGCCGGACGCAACCGGGAAAAGCTCGAAGCGCTTCATGCTCCCGCGTTCGTCGCCGACTCGGCCGACCAGCCGGCCATCGACAGGATCGTCCAGAGTACCCGCGTTCTCCTTAACACCGCCGGCCCCTTCGCGCTCTACGGAACAAAGGTCGTCGACGCCTGCGTTCGCTTCGGCACCCATTATGTCGATATCACCGGCGAAACGCCGTGGGTGCGCATGCTGATCGATCGCTATCATGAAAAGGCCGCGGCCGACGGCACGCGCATTATTCCTTTCTGCGGATTCGACTCCATCCCCTCCGATCTCGGCGCCATGCTGATCGCGCGCACTCTGGGTCCTCAGACCAGCGAAGTGAAGGCTTTTTTCCAGATGCGCGGCGGTCTCAACGGAGGCACCCTCGCCTCCGCGCTCAACATGTATGCATCGGGAGCCGACAAAGCCGCGGCCGATCTGTTTCTCCTGAGCCCCACCATCACGCGTGCTCCGCGTGAACTGGAGCAGGACCCCGTTAAAGCCGTTTACGATGAGGACATCCACGCCTGGGCCGCGCCGTTTGTCATGGGCGCAATTAATACGCGCGTCGTGCGGCGCAGTTGCGCCATTTCGGGAATGGATTTCGCGTACCAGGAATATACCAAGGCCGGCGGACATTTCGCGGCGTCGGCGCTGGCGTCGGGCGGCGCGTTCTTCGAGAGGCTGTTGCGTTCCTCGACCACGCGCGCGCTGCTCCAGAAAATTTCCCCCGCGCCCGGCGAAGGTCCATCGGTCAAGACCATGGACAACGGCTGGTTCCGCTGCACCCTGTTCGGCCGGAGCGAAGACGGCCGCACCGCTGAAGTCGTCATCGCCGGTCAAGGAGATCCGGGAAATCGCGTGACGGTGAAATGCCTGTGTGAATCCGCGCTGGCTGTGGCGCTCGATACTCTGCCCGACCGCGCCGGCGTGCTGACGCCGTCGACCGGAATCGGCGACGCGTTGCTCGATCGCTTGCGCGCCCAGGGGATGACCCTGACGGCATCGACCGCTCCCGATGGTCGCGGCTCCATAGCGTGAATGGGGAATCGGCTCCTTAAAGAGCCGCGACCACCGGGAGCGGTTTGGACTGGTATTTTATGGTCGTTTAAGCCCTCCCCAACGCGCATATCTGCGCACTTATGGCGATTTAAGGATCGCTAACGTAAACTTCCTGGCATCCGAACCGGTCTACACGTGCGGATGGAAACAGTTCTTTCATCCGAAGTGATGCAGGATTTCGATTCCTTGGTCAGCCAACATCGGCCGAGGATTTTCCGGTTCCTGCTTGCATCGCTCCGGGACCGTGAATCCGCGGAAAATCTGACGCAGGAGTGCTTTGTAAGGGCGTACCGCGCCCGCGATCAGTTTCGAGGCGCGGCCAGTATCTCTACCTGGTTGTTGCAGATAGCTGCAAACCTGGTGCGTGATCATGAATCGAGCGGCCGGTTGAAATTCTGGCGCCGGGCGCTCGGAATCGACTTGCGGGATGTAATGGACTCGGTTCCGGACCGGCAACTGTCTCCGGAATCAATGCTTTCGGTGAAGCAGGAAGTCGCGGCGATCTGGCGCGTCGCGGCGAAACTGTCGGAAAGGCAGCGAACCGTGCTGCTGCTGCGGTTTGTCGAAGACCTGGACCTTTTAGAAATCGCCGAGGTGACTGGATTGAAGCTCGGAACGGTGAAGACCCACCTTTTCAGGGCTTTGGAAGCGGTTCGCACCGCGCTGGAGGAACGCAAATGAATCATCTTTCGCCGCAACAAATCTCGCTGTACTTGATCGGGGAGCTGCCGCTGGATCTCGAGGCTCACGCGGATGCTTGTCAGCAGTGCGGCGCGCGGCTGGCTCGCCTGGAAGCGTCGCTTTCGCACTTTCGCAGTTCGGTTCGAAATTTAGAGGAGACCAATCATATGACCAGAATGTATACCGGCAACGAAACCATGGCGGGGCTGTCCTCGCTGTTGATTCATAGCGGCGTAATCGCTTTACTTCTATTACTTAGCAGCTTGAAACCGGTGCAGCGGATGATTCAGGAACACGTCTTGTTGTATGCCCCGCTCAAGGCTTATGAACCGGCGAAGGGCGGAGGCGGCGGCGGCGCGCGCTCTCCGGTCGAGGCCAGCAAAGGCAAGCTGCCTCAGATCGCGCACAAACAGTTCACTCCTCCCCGCGTCGACCCGGTGGACGCGCACCTGCCGATGGTACCGACGATCGTCGCGGATGCGGCTCTTCCGAACATTAATTCAACGGTTTATGGCGATCCGCTGAGCCGCCTGGGCACGCCATCAAACGGCACAGGTTTCGGCGGCGGCATCGGTTCGGGAACAGGCGGCGGAGTGGGATCGGGTAAAGGCCCAGGCGTGCGCGGCGGAGTTGGCGGCGGAATCTACCGCATCGGCGGAGGCGTCTCGATGCCATCCATTATCAGGAAGATAGAGCCGGAATATTCGGAAGAGGCGCGAAAGGCGAAGTGGCAAGGGACGGTGCAATTATCGGTCATCATCGATGAGACCGGACATGCCCGCGACCTCAAGGTTTCAAAGTCGCTGGGGCTGGGGCTGGATCAAAAAGCCATGGAAGCCGTTGCAAAATGGCTGTTTAAGCCGGGCATGAAAGATGGCAAGCCGGTGGCGGTGTTCGCGACCATCGAAGTCACCTTCCATCTCTTATGACAACAACTGCGTGACCACGTTTCCGGAGACGTCGGTCAGGCGGAAATTGCGGCCTTGGAATTTGTAGGTCAGTTTGGTGTGATCGAAGCCCAGTAGATGCAAGATGGTGGCGTGCAGATCGTGGACGTGGACTTTGTCCTTCACTACATTGAAGCCTAGTTCGTCCGATTCACCCAGAACGAGGCCGGGTTTGATGCCGCCTCCGGCCATCCACATGGTGTAGGCGTTGGGATGATGGTCGCGGCCGTCGTCTCCGCCTTCGACCATGGGGGTGCGGCCGAATTCCCCGCCCCAAACGACCAGCGTATCGTCTAGCATGCCGCGCTGTTTCAAATCCTTCACGAGCGCGGTGGAAGCTTGATCAGTTTCCCGGCAATTGATCTTGATATCCTTCGTCAGATTGCCGTGCTGGTCCCAGGCTTCGTGGTAAATCTGCACGAAGCGGACGCCTCGCTCGACCATGCGGCGCGCGAGAAGGGCGTCGTTGGCGAAAGACGGTTTGCCGGGTTCCGCGCCGTACATATCTAGGATATGCTGCGGCTCCTTCGAAAGGTCCATCAATTCCGGCGCGGCGCTTTGCATGCGATACGCCATCTCGAAAGAGTTGATGCGGGTCGAGATTTCGGGATCGCCGACAACATCGAGGCGCATGCGGTTGAGATTCTCGATGGAGTCGAGCGAGTCGCGCTGGAGCTGGGCGTCGACGCCTTTGGGATTCGA
>JBEKOZ010000346.1:0-5735 GCA_049521275.1 Bryobacteraceae bacterium
CCACTTGACCCAGATGGGCGGCGAAGGCGCCACCTGGATCGGCATGGCTCCCTTTGTCGGCCACGACCACATGTTTCAAAACATCGGCGACGGGACCTTCTTTCATTCCGGCCAGCTCGCCATCAACGCGCTGATCTCGAGCGGTCTCAACATCACTTACAAAATTCTCTACAACGGCCACGTTTCCATGACCGGAGGCCAGGAAGCCATCGGCGCGCTCCCCGTTCCGCAGTTGACGAAGAAGCTCCAGGCCGAAGGCGTCCGCCGCATCATCGTTTTGACCGAGGACCTCGCGCGTTATAAATACGTCGACCTCGCCTCCAACGCCGAGCTGCGCGACCGCTCCCAGCTCGAACGCACCCTCGCCGATCTGGCTCAGGAAAAAGGCGTCACCGCCATGATCTACGACCAGGAGTGCATGGCGGAGGTCCGCCGCAAGCGCTCGCGCGGGAAATATGCCGAGCCCGTCAAGCGCCTCATGATCCATGAGGAAGTCTGCGAAGGCTGCGGCGATTGCGTGAAGCAATCCAATTGCATGAGCCTCAATCCCGTGGCCACGGAGCTGGGCCAGAAGATCCGCATTCACCAGTCCTCCTGCAACAAGGATTACTCCTGCGCCCTCGGCGATTGCCCGTCTTTCGTCACCGTCAAAATCAAGGAAGGCACCGGCCTGCGCCGCAAGGCGCTGCCGAAACTTCCTGATCTCGATGTCCCCGCGCCGCGCGAAATCGCGCACGTCGGCGATGGCTATCGCATCGTCTGTCCCGGCATCGGCGGCACCGGAGTCGTCACCATCAACGCCCTGCTCGCAACCGCCGGCTGGATCGACGGCCTCTACGTCACGACGCTCGATCAGACCGGCACCGCGCAAAAGGGCGGGGCCGTTGTCTCGCACCTGCTGCTCAGCCGCCGTCCCATCGAAGCGCCCGCGCGAACCAACACCGGCAACGCCGACGTGATTCTCGGCTTCGACCTGATCGGCGTCGCCAACGCGGATCTTCTGAAGACCGCGTCGCCCGACAAGACCACGGCCGTTTTGAACACCAACGTCACGCCGACCATCGACAACATTCGTTCGCGTTCTCCGATTGCCGGGCCGGAGCGGATGCTCGAAGCCGTTCAGATCGTCACCCGCCGCGGCCACAACATCGTGGTCGATGGCACTCGTCTGGCCGAAGGCCTTTTCGGCAGCCACATGGCCGTGAATCTGTTCCTGCTGGGTGTCGCGTGGCAAGGGGGTCTCATCCCGCTCACGCTCAAAGCCATTGAGCAGGCGATCCGCTTGAACGGCGTCGATATCGAGCGCAACTCGCAGGTCTTCACCTGGGGCCGCAAGTATTATCACGACGCTGCGTCGGTCGAGCAGTTGCTCGCCCCGAAGCAGGAGCGCATCGTCGCCTTCGATCGCATCGACCAGTTAGCGGCCTATCAGAACGTCGCCTACGCCCGGCAATACGCCGACTTTGTCGCCGATGTCGAACGCCGCGCCCCCGCCCTGGCCGATACCGTCGCTCGAAACCTCTACAAATTGATGGCCTACAAAGACGAGTACGAGGTCGCCCGTCTGCTCACCAACCCGTCCTTTGAGACCCAGGTCAAGGAAACCTGGACCGAGGTGGAATCCATCTCCTACAACCTGCATCCTCCGCTGTTGCGGCGCTTCGGGTTCTCCAAAAAACTTGCCATCGGCCCCTGGTTCCGCCGCCCGTTAAAAATGTTGGCCGCGATGAAGGGCCTGCGCGGCGGCCCGTTCGATATTTTCGGCTACGCCCAGCACCGCCGCATGGAGCGCGAGCTCATCCCCTGGTACCGCGACCTGATCTCCCAAGTCTTGGACACGAATCACCCGCGCGCTCAAGAGATCGCCGCATTGCCGGAGCAAATTCGAGGCTACGAGAAGATCAAGGAAGCAAGCATCGCGCAAGCAAAAAAGCGCGCCGAGGAAATGCTCGGGGAGCTACGAATAGAGTCCACCCTCGCAGTGTAAAACAACGAGCCGCGACCATAGGAAGCGGTTTCATGCTTGATACGCGGCCATTTGCTCTCCCTGTTGGTCCATCACATATCGGATTGGCGCGAAGACATCCTCGCGCGTCCCGAGCCACCGCGTGCTGCCATGCCGAGCCCAACGCTTTCGGCTTGCGTGATCAAATTCAAGTTGATTCAATCGTCGGCTCGCGTAAGATTTGAGATCGTTCATCACCCTCTCCGGTTGAGCCTCCGCCTCGACCACTACGTGAACGTGATTCGTTCGTATATGCGCAGCCAATAATCTCCAGCTGCGATCTGCGCAGCGGTCCATCACCGATGCCAGCACCGCCTGCCGGCGGCCTTCGTCCATGCAATACGGCGGTTGATCCATCAACGACCGCTCCCCGGCAAGCCTCTTTGGATCGGTCTCGATCAGACGGCTCCCGAGCAGGTTATGTTTTCGATCAACCGAGCCTGCCGCGTCGCCGTGCAAACGGCATCCATAGCAGGCGAACGTGATGAGGTAAGTCAACCGCTTCCTCCGGTCGCGGCTCGTGGTGTTGCCAGCGGCTCTCTACAGCGCCAATTCGAGCACTTTGTGCTCAATTAAGCTCGATTATAGTAGCCGTCGCCATCCCAAAGCCAATACACATCGATTGCAATCCGTACCGGCCGCCCGTCTTTTTCAGGATATTGACCAGCTTGGTCATTAGCACAGCGCCGGTCGCCCCCAGCGGATGACCATGAGCGATCGCTCCACCCTGAATATTCAGGCGGTTAGCGGGAGGCCGAATCTCCCGCGCCCACACCAGCGGCACGCAGGCAAAGGCTTCGTTGATCTCAAAAGCGTCGATATCTTCGGCGGTTAACCCCGCCATTTTGAGCGCCTTCTGTGTTGCGGCAATGGGTCCCGTGAGCATCAGCTCCGGATCGCTGCCAACCACCGCGCGAGCCACGATGCGGGCCTGTTTTTTGAGCCCGAATTTGTCCGCCGCCTCGCCGCTGGCCAGCAGAACCGCGGCCGCTCCATCCGAGATTTGACTTGAATTTGCAGCAGTTACCACGCCGTCGGGACGGAAAACCGGCTTCAGCGCCCGGATCCGTGCAACATCCGGATTCGCGCGCACCCCCTCATCGCGATCTAGTCCATTTAAAGGGATTATCCCTTCCGAACGCGAAGCAGCCGCGCGGCAGTGGCTTTCGATGGCGAAATCGTCCATTTCCCCGCGCGAGATGCCCCATTTCTCCGCGATCATTTCAGCCGAGATGCCTTGATGCAATAACTTACAGGGGAAATCAGCACGAAACTCGTCCGTAAGCGCCCCGTCCGAACCCATGGCAACCCGGCTCATCGATTCGACGCCGCAGCCGATGGCCATTTCCATATCGCCTGAGGCGATGGCCTGCGCGGCGAAGTGAATCGCCTGCTGGCCCGATCCGCAAAAGCGATTTAATTGGAGCCCTGGTATTTCAATAGGGTATCCGGCCTTGAGTCCAGCCAAGCGGCCGATGTTGGTGCCCTGTTCCCCGGTCGCGGTGACGCACCCGCAGATAATGTCCTCCACCGGATACGACTTGAACGGAGCCAGAACGTGGGCTAGCAGATCCACGGGATGAATGTTGTGCAGGGCACCGTCGGCCTTTCCGCGGCCGATGGGAGTGCGAACGGCATCTACTATAAATACGTCCATTTAAGTCCTCATGCGCACCAGGAAATAGAGTCCGGCCAATGAGAATAACACGTCCGGGGACCAGGCGGCCATGGAGGGAGGGAGCTGGCCCAGCGCGCCAACCTGTTCAAACAATTTGTCGGCCGACCAG
This sequence comes from Bryobacteraceae bacterium, assembly GCA_049521275.1. Taxonomy (GTDB): domain Bacteria; phylum Acidobacteriota; class Terriglobia; order Bryobacterales; family Bryobacteraceae; genus Palsa-187. Next base: position 3,793 of record JBEKOZ010000346.1, read on the forward strand.
TAGGCGATGGCCAGGGCCAGGCTGACGCCGACGCCGGCCATGGCGCCGCGGTTGCCGGCCAGAAACGCGAACGGAATCGACACCATCGCCATGATGAAGGCGAACATCGGCACGGAGAATTTCTTATTGAGTTGAACCTGCAACGATACGGTATCGAAGCCCTTGTGCTGCAAGTCGGCGATGTAATCCTGGAGCTCCTTGAAATTCATCTGCCGCGACTGCTTCACTTCGCGCAGGAAGTAGTCGGGCTTCTCTTCTAGCTCGGGAAATGTCTTGGTGGTGAACGCTTCGAAGCCTGTGGTGCGGGTGCCCTGGATATCGGCGAACCAGCCGTTTTGAAAAATCCATTTGTCGAGCGTCGGCTCCCAGCGGGCGCGGTTAGCGAAAATGTGGCGCTTCAGGCGGAACGGCCCGGGATCGATTTCGTAAATGTTGACGCCGCTCATCACGCGCGAGGCAGGATCGAAATATTCGTAGTAATAAATGCGGTTGTGCTCGGTGTTGATCCATTTGCGATCCGGACGCAGGTAGGTTTGCGGAGGCTTGCCCTTAATGACGGAGCGGAGCTGATCCTGGCGGCGATCGGCGTCGGGAACCCAGAAGTGATCGAAGGCGAAAAGTCCGCCGCTCAAGCCGAGGCAAGCGACGAGAATCGGAACGGTAAGCCGGTGCGCGCTGATGCCGCAGGCCTTGAACGCGGTAATTTCATTGTGTTTGCTGAGGATGGCGAATACCACTAAAACGGCCGCGAGCACGCCGATGGGCGTGAAATCGTAAATGAGGCGCGGGGTGAGGAAGAAATGATAGGTGAGGATGGTGTTAAGGCCGATGCCGTTGCGGATGATGTCGCTGAGGAGCTGAAAGAATTCGAAGATGTGAAAGATGGCGACGAAGGTGAGCAGCAGCATTACGAAATAGAACAAAAAACTGGCCAGCACGTAGCGGTCGATGATTTGAGGGACGAGCGGGAACCGTCCCGCCAGCATCTTGGACTGCTGGCGATCCAAAGCCCTTTGGGCGCGCTGCTGCGGCACGCGGCCGAAGCCGCGAAGGACCATGAGGATGCGGCCGAGAGGGTCACGGTCGCCCGGTTTTTCGAGGCGCACGATCATGGCGATGCCGAACAGAGCGAAGATCAGATCGGGCAGCCACACGGCCAGAGCCGGCGACAGCCTGCCTTGCTTGGAGAGGTTCACGAGCGTGCCCAGGCCGATGTAATAGATCAAGGCCAGGGCCACGGTGAGCACTACAGCTCCGGATTTTCCGGCGCGGCGCGTGGTGATCCCGAGCGGAACTCCAGCGAGCGAGAGCAGGATGCAGGCCAGCGGTAGAGCAAAGCGAGTGTTCAACTCAATTTGTGCGTCGAGCTTCGAGGTTTTGTCCAGGTCCGGGGTGCGGTATGCCATGCGGTAAAGCGGCCGCGTATCCATCTCGGTGACCGGCTTCGAGAGTGTGGCGGCTTTGGGCTTCTCCGCGTAAAGGGCCTGATCGCCCTGGCCGGAATATTCGGTGATGTGATAATCTCCGACGTCCTTCCCCGCTTCGTAGGTGCTGCCGTTCTGGAGCGTCAACTGGAGGCGGTTGACGGCCGGGTCGGGCACGGCGATGGCTTCCGGGGCGAGCGTGATGACGGGATTATCGCCGCGTTCAGAAGCGGAGGGGGCGCGCTCCGCGGGAGGAGTCACGTCGGCGACGAAGATCTGGCGCCAGCGCGAAGGAGGGCCGACAATCACGTCGCCGACGTAGAGAACTTTGTTGGGGAATTGTTCCTCGAAGACGCGAGCCTTCACATCCGCGGTGAGTTCGCTGGCGATGAGAATATTCTTGACGCGAATCTCTTCCCGGATGGACCAGGGCGTGAGCCAGAGCGATGCGGAGGCGGCGCAGCACATGGCCAGGAATCCGAACCCGAGAATCGCGGGGACGACGCGGCGGCCGGGAAC
>JBEKOZ010000347.1:0-5729 GCA_049521275.1 Bryobacteraceae bacterium
GCAAGGGCAGCCGGACTCCGGAAGAAGCCGGGATGCGCCTGGCGCGCGCGCCGCGCCCCTTCAGCCTGCATACCAGCCGTCATCTGATGCGTCTGCTGGGCAAAAGCGACGACCAGTGGCGCAAGTACCTGTTCTATTGATCGCCCTGAAAGCTCGCGGATCAAATCGCCATCTCCGGATCGAGTAGATTCAGAGGAGGATTGTTCAGCGCCACGCGCCAGTATCGGGCGTCTTTCTTTACGTAAAAAACAAGATTTCCCAATCCCGCTTCTTTCTATTGTTTCAGCTTTACCGTTAGGTTTGATTTTCTGAGCCGCTCCATGGCTTCTCGCTCAATTCGTTCATAATCGTTAAGATCGAACTGACTCAAGTCTTCATCCGCGTACCGGTAATTGACGTCCTTTCTGCAAATTGCGCGAGCCGTCAGCACGTACCTGATTACCCTCTCGGCTCTCCTGCTCCCCAACAGTGGCTGAATCCCGTCCTTCAGCAAAGTTTTGATGGTCGAACGTGGACGCGGCCCCACATATTCTTTCAAGATATCGAAGAATGAGCATTCCACCCATTCCCGAAGGCATGGTATCGTGGGAACCCACCAGTTCGACGGATCTTTTTGGTGCCACTGGTGATAACAAAAACGCGCGTAACTTTCCTGCCAACTGTCGATCACGTCGCCCTCGACGATGATTACTCCTCCCTCTTTCATTACTTCCCTCAGCCGGGCAAACGCTAAGAGCGGGTTTTTCAGGTGATAATAGACCCCGCAAAAGACGACGATGTCGAAGTCGCTGATGCCTAATTGTTTCTTGACCTCATAGACAGACACGCCAGGATAATACTTGCATTGTGAATTGAGCGCCTTGTGAGCGAGGGAGAAAGTGGCCTGATCTCCACCCCACCTCTGGGAAATATTATCGGTAGCATAAACCTCGCGCGCGCCTCTTTTTTCGGCCTCAAAAGACCAGAGACCATCCCAGCAACCAATATCAAGGACTTTCTTGCCGGCAAAATCGATATCGGAGAATGCCTGGAGGATCCAAGGATTCGGTGGGCCGAACTTGCCTGGAGTTACGATGTTGTCGCCGAGGTCGATCGAGTGAGCCCATTCAAGGTTCTGTACCGCTCGTCTAAGGTTCGCCTGCTCGTTCACGTTTGTGACTCCTTCGCATAATCACCGGCACTTCCATCTAATCCCGGAATTTCCGTTTTGGACCTCTTTGCGTGCCATCTGCGCCCAAGTCGACCATCTCTATGAACTAGCACTCTAGCTCTTCTCTCTGCGTGAAACGCATTTGTAAACCGCGATCTCGCAGAGCCCGACGCCTTCTCGTATCTCGATCCACCGGGGGTCGGCGCTCGCCGCTCTCCAAGCCGATTCGCGAGCAGCCATCGAATCAAACGGAAACAAAAATCTGCCGCCGCCCAACCAAACAGCCCGCATTCCGCATCGATGCAACACCCCAACCACCCGCGCGCCCGCCGCCCCGTAATCCCGCAATTCGAAAAATGGCGCCCTCGCGACACCGCGGACGACCATCCGGTGCGGCATCCGCTCCGCCGCGATCGCCTCCAAGACCAGATGCTCGCGCGGCAAGCAAACCCCCGCCACCGCGCCAAAAAACAATCTCCTGGTGATCACGACCAATCGACCTTAGGATGCATCTTGTGCCACTCCGTAGCCTGCTCGAACACGTGCGCTACCAGCAGCGGCGTTCCTTCTTCGTACAACCGCCCCGTAAAAATAATGCTCTGCGGATTGTTTCCGTTCACGAACCCGCACGGCACCGCCACCTGCGGATGACCCGTCAAATTGGTGATCTGCAGCGTCGCTGTTCCCGTGGGAACAACCAGCACATCCCACTTCTCCATGAACGCGTGAAAATTCTGTTGGAGCATCGTCCGCTCCCGCATCGCGCGAATATATTCGACCGCCGGAATCATGCGCGACGTCCGAAAGCTGTTCGGCCAATCCCCATTCCCCTGCCCGCTGAGCCGGCCGACGCGCCCATCGCGCGTAATATCGTCGAACGCCGCCGCAGCCTCGGCATTCAGAATCACTGAGAGCGGCTGCGCGTTCATCTGCGGCAATTCGGCCTCTTCCAGCTTCGCTCCCGCCTTCCGCAGCGCCTCCAGCGCATCATCGTAAATCTTCGTCCTCGCCGCCGCGGTGTCCGCGTTTTGTCCCGTCCGCTCGAACTCATTCTTCAGATAGCCGATCTTCAGGCTCCCGAGCGGCGTCGCCGGATTCCAGTCGAACGGCGCGTCGATCGTGGTCACGTCGTGTCCGTCCGGCCCGTACATCGCGTTCAACACCAGCGCCGTATCTTCCACCGACCGGCAGATCGGCCCGATCTTATCCATGGTCCAACTCAGCCCCATCGCCCCATACCGGCTCACCCGGCCATACGTCGGCCTCAACCCCGTCACTCCGCAGCGAGTGCTCGGGCTCACAATCGACCCCAGCGTCTCCGTCCCGATCGCGAACCCCACCAACCCCGCCGACGTCGCCGCCGCCGACCCCGCCGACGACCCGCTCGACCCCTGTTCCAGGTTCCACGGATTCTTCGTCATCCCGCCGAACCACTTGTCGCCCTGCGCCAGCGCGCCCATCGACAGTTTCGCCAGCAATACCGCGCCCGCTTTCTCCAGCCGCTCGATCGCCGTGCACGTATACTCCGGAACCTGTTCCTGAAACGGCTCCGCACCCCAGGTAGTCTTGATGCCCTTGGTATTGAACAGGTCCTTCGCCCCGTAAGGAATGCCGTGCAGCGGCCCCCGGTATTTCCCCGCAGCGATCTCTTTGTCCGCACGCGCGGCTTGTTCGAGCGCCAGTTCCTCCGTCATGGTGATCACGCACAGCAGCTTCGGCGAATACTTCTTCAGCCGCGCCAGGTACATCTTGGTTAATTCCGTCGATGTAACTTTGTGCGCCCGCACCAGCGCCCCAAGCTCCGTCACCGGCAGGAAACACAATTCTTCCGGATCCTTGAACGTCGCCGGCCTGGTCACCCGCGTGGGCAGAAATTTCGATGCCCGGGCCTTCGGCTCCATCCCCGGCAGCGACGGGCGGAAATGAAACGCCGGCTCCGTATCGAGCGGCACCTCGATTTTCCGCAGCGCGTCGTATGAATTAAGAGCGCGATTGACCCCCTGCAACATCTGCTCGCGCTGCGCCTCCGTGAACTCAAGCCCGATCACCTCCAGCGCCGCGTTTAATTGTTCCTTCGAAACCCTCTGCGGAACATCCTGCTGCCCGCGCCCCTGCGCCTCAAGCCCAGCCTCGGATGCGATCAGTGTAGCGATTGTAGGAGCAATTCCCAGCAAAGTCCGTCGGCTGAAGTCAGGCATGCATTACAGGATAACTACTTCAGGGTGGCGCGAGCTTCAGCTTGCAGCGCCGGCTTCAGCCGGCGAGCGAGCCAGCCTCATTTCCCCTTCCAGCACGCCGCCCGCTTCTCGAGAAACGCCGAGATCCCCTCCTGCGCATCCTCCGCCATCGCGTTCCGCGACATCGCTTCCTTCGCGTATTCGTACGCGCCCGCCTGATCTAAATCAATCTGCTTGTAAAAAGCCTGTTTCCCCAGCGCCACCGTGAACGAACTCGCCTCCGCGATCTGCCCCGCCAGCTTCCGGGTCTCGGACGCGAGCCCCGCAGGCGGCACCACCCGGTTCACCAGCCCCCACTCCGCCGCCGTCGCCGCGTCGATCACCCGGCCCGTCAGCAGCATCTCCATCGCCCGCTTGCGCCCGATCGCCCGCGTCAGCGCGACCATCGGTGTTGAGCAAAACAACCCGATCTTCACTCCCGGAGTCGCGAACGTCGCCTCGGAGCTCGCCACCGCCAGGTCGCAGGTGGCCACCAGCTGGCATCCCGCCGCTGTCGCCATCCCCTGCACCTGCGCGATCACCGGCTGCGGAATCGACTGGATTTTCGTCATCAATTCCGTGCACAGGTCGAACGTCCGCCGGTAATCCTCGATGTCGCGGCCCGTCATTTCGCCCAGGTCGTGGCCGGAGGAAAACACCTTGCCCGCGGCCTGCAAAATCACTACCCGCACTTCTGGCGTGGACCCGATGCCGTCCAGGCATCGCGCCAGTTCCTGCATCAAATCAAACGACAGTGCGTTGCGGCGCTCGGGACGCTCCAGCGTTACAACAGCCAGATGCCCTTCGCGTTCCATTCTCACGTTCGACATCAAGCCGCGCCCTCTCGTTCGATCTGCCAGCTACTTCTGCGCGGCGGCCTCTTTCCGGTAAGCCGCCCACCGCTTTTTCTGAGCCTCCGCCATCTTCTTTCTGACTTCCGGACTCAAGCTTCTTTTTTTTCGCGGCTCACCCGCGTCCGAGGCCGCCTTGTCCGCCAGCCACGCGGGAGGCCGCCCTCTCCGCTTACCCGCCGACGCGCGCGCAATCCGGTCCAGCGCCGCCAGAGCCTCATCGATGGCCGCCCGCTCCTGCTTGAGTTCGGCTATGACTTTTGTAAGTTCCATACCGTCTACGATTGTAAACCCGCTGGACCCGTTTCCGTTTCTTAAGTACAATTAAAGGGCTTATGAAAAAACTAATGGGAGCCATTTGTCTTATGTCGGCCGCCTTATTCGGCGCCTCCAGCGTCTACGAGTTCTCCATGAACTCCATCGATGGCAAGCCGCTGCCGCTCGCCAGCTTTAAAGGCAAGGTCATGCTGATCGTCAACGTCGCCAGCAAGTGCGGATTCACTCCGCAATACGAAGGCCTCGAAGCGGTCTATGAGAAATACAAGGATCAGGGCTTCGTTATCGTCGGCTTCCCGGCCAACAACTTCATGGCGCAGGAACCCGGCACCAACGAGGAAATCAAAACCTTCTGCTCCACCAAATACAATGTCAAATTCCCCTTGTACGCGAAAATCTCAGTCAAGGGCGAAGACAAGGCTCCTTTGTATCAGTTCCTCACTGATGCCGGCGCCAATCCCAAAACCGGCGGCGAAATCAAGTGGAATTTCACCAAATTCCTGGTGGATCGCGACGGCAAAGTAGTTGCCCGCTTCGAGTCGGCCGTCAAGCCCGATTCACCCGATGTCATCGCGGCCATCGAAAAGGCGCTCAAGTAATTTCGCGCTCATGGCGAAAATTCTGGTCACCGGCGGAGCCGGCTACATCGGCTCCATCACCGCGTACCACCTCATCAAGCGGGGCTTCGACGTTCTCGTCGTCGACGATCTCTCCCGCGGTCACCGCCCCGCGGTCCCGCCAAATCTCTTGCACGTCGTCCGCTTGCAGGACACCGCGGCCCTAGCTAAACTGCTCGACGGCGTCGACGCCGTGGTTCACTTCGCCGCCTTTATTTCCGTCGGCGAATCCACCCGTGAACCCGAACTTTACTTCTCGAACAACGTCGGCGGATCGCTGTCTTTGTTCGAGGCGATGGCTCGCGCCCACGTCAAGCGCCTGGTCTTTTCCTCGACCGCCGCCGTGTATGGCGAGCCTCGCCAATCCCCCATCCCGGAGGATTCGCCCATCGCCCCGGTCAACCCCTACGGCCAATCGAAAGCCATTGTTGAGCGCGTCCTCGGCGAGCTCGATAAATATCGCGGCCTCCGCAGCGTCGTGCTGCGCTACTTCAACGCTTGCGGCGCGGAGCCCGAAGCGAAACTCGGCGAGCGCCACGATCCCGAAACCCACCTCATCCCTCTCCTGTTCCGCGCCGCCGTCACCGGGGAGCCCGTCCAGCTCTTCGGCGACGATTAC
>JBEKOZ010000348.1:0-5714 GCA_049521275.1 Bryobacteraceae bacterium
GGCGGAGCTGAGCACGACCGCCCCCAGCACCGGCGCGTGGAGATCGCCGGTAATCTCTTCGAGCGCGAACAGCACTGCGGCAATGGGCGTGTTGAACGCCGCCGCCAGCGCCGCCGCGCTTCCCGCGACCAGTTGGGACTTGACCAGCGACCGGCTCACGCCCAGTCTGCGCGAGATCACCGAAGCGATGCCCGCGCCCACCTGTACCGATGGTCCTTCGCGTCCGAGCGAAACTCCGCTCGCGAGCGCGGTGCAGCAGCAGATGAATTTTCCGATCACCGTGCGCATGGTGATGCGCCCGTCTTCGACAAACAGCGCGAACTTGGTTTGCGGGATCCCGCTGCCGCGCGCGAAGGGGAAATAGCGGAATAATAAGAATCCCGTGACCAGGGATCCGAGCGTCGGCACCAGGACGCGTCTCCACGCCGCGCCGCCGGGCGGGTACATGCGCACGGCCAAACGTCCGGTGAGGACGATGAATGCAACCACCACTAATCCAACGACCGCGCCGATAACCAGGCTGAGCGCGAGCGAAAGTTGCGCCTCGTTCTGCCGTATGCGCGCCCACCATGCCGCGATGCGTTGTCTCACTCTTCCAGCGTGACTCCTATAATCAAGATATGCGCAAGCGGTACCTTTTCGCCTCCGGTCTGGTTTTACTCGCCATTCTGCTTGCGCTGGTGATGTGGCAGGTTTCTTTCAACTTTGGCGAATACGCACCCGCCGACACCGCGCAAACCTTCGTTTTCTGGGCTGTTTCGACGCTGATTTTTTTGCTGACCGTCACGTTGGGATTCATGCTGTTCCGCACCGGCGTCAAGCTTTATTTTGAGCGCCAGAAGGACAGCGAGGGCTCCCGGATCAAAACCAAGCTGGTGCTGGGAGCGCTCGCGCTCAGCCTTTTGCCGGTGGCGTTCCTCGTGTTGTTCAGCTACGGCGTATTAAACAGAACCATCGGACAGTGGTTCACCCGCCCCGCCGAAGGAGTCAAGTTCAGCCTTATCGATACCGGCGTCGCTTTGGGGGACGAGGTGCAGCACCGGGCGCAGGCGCTCGCCAATTGGATCGCGCTGATTCCGGGAGTGGAGTCGGAGGATGCCGATTTTTCCAAGCTCTGCGTCGAAAACCGCATCGCTGAGCTACGCATCGAATCGGCCGCGGGCACACGCACCGTGTGCGACAGCAAGGAAGAGCAGAGCCATCTGTTGACCGGCTACGCGGCGCTGGCCGGCGGCGCGAGGCTGGTCGTGCGGGTGCACCCGCTGCTCGATATCGAGGCGAAGCAGGCCGAGATTGAAGGCTATGTTCAGGAATACAATCAACTCGCCGCCAACAAGAAAAACATCCGCACGCTCTATCTGCTGTTCATTTTGTTGATCACGCTGTTTATTCTTTTCGTGTCCACCTGGATCGCGCTGATGCTGGCGCGCCAGATCAGTGTGCCGATATCGGCTCTGCTGGGCGCCGCGCGCGAGGTGCGGAAAGGGAACCTGTCCTATCGCGTCGACGTGAAGGCGATGGACGAACTGGCCACGCTGGTGCGCGGATTCAACGAAATGATGCACGAACTGGAGGCCAACGCGCGCGAGCTCGAAAGCCGCCGCCGGTTCACCGAAGCGATCCTGGAAAGCATCCCGACCGGCGTGATTTCGCTTTCCTCAGAGGGTCGCATCCAGCGCGTGAATCGGGCGCTGCATGGATTGTTTTCCGAAGAACAACTGGCGCGCGCAGCGCGGCTGGCCGACCTGTTTCCGCCGGACGACGTGACGGAAATCGAGTATCTGATGAAGCGCGCGCGGCGCACCGGCCTGGCGGCAAGCCAGATCGATCTCGAATCGCCCGGCCAGGTTTTCCATCTTGCCGTGACCGTCTCGGCGCTTCCCGCGCAGCCGCCGGCGGCAACAGGATTCGTCGTACTGCTCGAGGACACCAGCGAGTTGCTGCGCGCGCAAAAGGCCGCGGCGTGGCACGAGGTCGCGCGCCGCATCGCGCATGAGCTCAAGAATCCGCTCACGCCGATTGCGCTCTCGGCGGAGCGCATCGCTCGGCTGCTCGATCGGGGCGCACCGACGGCGGAAACGCAGCGCATCATGCGAGACTGCGCCGCGACCATCTCGCGTGAAGTGGAGTCGGTAAAGAATCTGGCCGACGAGTTCTCGCAATTCTCCAGATTTCCCGCCGCCCAGCCGATCTCCTGCGATCTCAATGAAATCGTGCATAACGCGCTCGGCGTTTTCGCGGACCGGCTGGTCGGCATCGACCTTCGGGTGGAGCTGGCGCCGAACCTTCCCACTGTCGACGTCGACCCGGAACAGTTCAAGCGGGTCATCGTCAATCTGGTCGACAACGCCGCCGAGGCGATGCGCGATTCGCTGGTCAAGCGCCTTCTGGTCGCGACCCAGGCGCCCGCCCCCGATGCGGTGGAGTTGCTGGTCGCCGACACGGGCTGCGGCATTTCCTCAGGCGACAAGGAAAAGCTGTTTCTACCTTATTTCTCCACCAAAGGACGCGGCACGGGCCTGGGGCTCGCCATCGTAAACCACATTCTTTCCGAGCATCACGCGCGCATCCGCGTGGAAGACAATCGTCCCGCCGGTGCGCGTTTTTACGTAGAGGTTCCGGCCACGGTGGTTGTGGAAACACCGCTTGACACAGGGGTCCGCGCGTGAAAAACGCGCGTGTGCTGATCGTGGACGACGAGACTGGCATCCGCGAATCGCTGCTCGGCGTGCTCGAAGACGAGGGGTTCCTGGGCGCGGCCGTCGAAACCGGCGAGCAATGTCTCGAAGAACTCGCCCGCCAGAACTACGACGCGGTTCTGCTCGATGTCTGGCTGCCCGGAATCGACGGCATGGAAACATTGGCGCGCATTCAAGAGGTCCCGTTCGCCGGGCGCCCTGAGGTGGTGATCATCTCCGGCCATGGCACCATCGAAACCGCGGTGAGGGCGACGAAGCTTGGGGCGTTTGATTTTCTGGAAAAGCCGCTGACGATCGAGAAAGTGACGGTGGTGCTCAACAACGCCGTGCAGCAGCGGAGGCTGGAGCTGGAACTCGCGCACCTGAAGGAATCCGGCGGCGCGAGGTCCAATATTATCGGCGAGAGTGTCCCGATGAAGGCTCTGCGGCAGCAGCTCGGGCTGATGGCCGCGACCAATGGGCGCGTTTTGATTTTTGGCGAAAGCGGCACGGGCAAGGAGGTGGTGGCGCACGCGATCCACACGGCCAGCGCGCGGTCGACCGAGGCGTTTGTCGAGGTGAACTGCGCCGCGATCCCCGAAGAGCTGATTGAGAGCGAACTGTTCGGCCATCGCAAGGGCAGCTTCGCCGGCGCGGGTGAGGATAAGATCGGCAAGCTCGAAAAAGCGCACGGCGGCACGCTGTTTTTAGACGAGGTGGGCGACATGTCGCTGAAGACGCAGGCGAAGGTGCTGCGCGCGCTCGACGAGCAGCGCTTTGAGCCGGTGGGTGCGGCGGAGTCGATCCAGGTGGACGTGCGGGTGGTGGCATCGACGAACAAAAACCTCGAAGAGGAGATCGAGCGCGGGAATTTTCGCGAGGATCTTTTTTATCGTCTCAACGTGATCCCTTTTCACGTTCCTCCTCTGCGCGAGCGGATCGAGGATGTCCGGCTGCTCGCCGATTTTTTTTTGAAAGAGTTCACAACCGCCTATGGCCGCAAGCCGAAGGAACTCTCGGAAGAAGCTTTGCGCGTCCTAGAGGAGTATCCGTGGCCCGGCAATGTCAGGGAACTGCGCAATCTGATGGAGCGCATCGTGATCATGAACCCGCAGGTCCGCATCGCGGCGCGCCACATCCCGCTCGACCGGGCGCGCCGCGCGGTTTTCGACCGTCCCATGGACCGCTTCGGCAGCCTGCAGGAAGTTCGGGAGGCGGCTGAGCGCGACTATATTTTGAAGAAGCTTGAAGAAGCCAAAGGCAATGTCACGCGCACCGCGGAACTCCTGGGTTTGGAGCGCAGCCATCTGTATCGAAAAATGAAAGCCCTGGGGATCGCGCCGAAGGAATAAGCGGCTGTCGTTTAAGCGTCGCGAAACGCCTGTCCCACGTGTTGTACGGCGGACATCACTCTTACATAGTTCATGCGCATCGGACCCAAAACGGCGATCACCGCCGAAATTCCGCTGGCGAGCGTCACCGGCAGCCCGATGATCGACAACTCGCCCATCGACGGGTGCATTTCGCTCAAACCTACGTGGACCCCGATTTCACCCGCCGGACTCTCCAGAAAACGGTCCAAAAGCTCCAGAACCCGTTTCTTTTCTTCGAGTGTGCGAAACAACTCGCGCATCTTTTCCTTGGTCAGGTGCAGATCGAGGCCTACCAGGTTGCTGGCGCCCTCCATGTGAACCTCCGGCTCAGCCGGCAGATCGAGCAATCCCTTCGCGTATAACACCGTTAATTTCCGCAAGATGGCGTCATAAGTCGCACTCGCGTGGCGAAGCCGCCGCGCCAGTTCCCCGCGCACGTCTTCGAGCGACCATCCGGAAAAATTCTGATTGATATAGTTGCGAATCGACTCGAGTTCCCCGGCCGATACCGGCTCTTCCAGTCCGACCACCCGGTTGCGCACCTGCCGGTCCTGAGTGACCACCACCATCAACACCCGCCGGTCGGGAAGGCCAATCAATTCAATACGATCAAGCGCCGGCCGCGCCTGCGGAATGGTAGCGGCGAGGCCCACCCCGTGAGTCATTTCCGTCAACATGCGGGAGGTGCGCCCGATGCGTTCTTCGACCGTATCCAGGCTTCCGAATTCGGAGCGCAGCCGCTCGATTTCGGCGACCGCCAGGCGGCGCAAACTCAAAGATTCCACGTAACTTCGGAATGCCTTTTCGGTCGGAACGCGCCCCGCCGACGTATGGGGCTGCGAGAGATAGCCCTGCTCGTCGAGATCAGCCATGATGTTACGAATCGAAGCGCCGCTGAGACGCTGATGTCCGGCCACTGCGCGCGAGGCCACCGGCTCTCCGCTATGGATGTATGCTTCGACGATCTCGTGCAGAAGCTGCCGGGTGCGCGGCGTCATCGAGATAGTGTACTCCTATTTTCATTCTAGCGCGACTGGGCTGAGCAGAAAAGGTGTGCCGGCGTATCCGTCCCGCGGAAGGTGATGCGGGAGATCGCGCCCGTATTTTCATCGGCGTAAAACATGCCCGCGTGAGTTTGCCCGTTGACCAGATAGCTGTACCTGTAGGCTGCCAGTTGGTTGCCTGCGAGGGTTGCCCAGTGGTCAAACTCAAACTCGGTTCCGCTCGAAAGGGCGAACACGTCCTGAATAAGGCCCGCGGTGTTGATGCTCGACGCGGCTCCGGCGTGCGGTCCGGCGGACAAATCCACGGTGATGGTTTTCGTGGTGGCGGGAAGCGGCACCTGGGTGCAGGCAAGGCCGGCCTGGTTAAGCAGTTGCGTCACGAATTGCCTGACGGTCTCGACCGATGGCCGCGGACGGATGTCATGCGGAGCGCCTGCCCGCAAGGTGAGCGCGAATAAAATGGCGAAGATGCGCATCCTTCAATTGTCACATGGAATTACAGTGAGATTCTTCGCGCGATTGGAGCACTTGCTTTTCGGGTGGGGCAGGCGGTTTCGCCTGCCATGCCTTCACCATGACTATCGAGCAGAATGCGGTCTCAGCCGGGCTGGTTTGCTCGGCGGAGTGCTGGCCGTGGTCCAGTGCGGGCTGGCCGGCGA
>JBEKOZ010000349.1:0-5711 GCA_049521275.1 Bryobacteraceae bacterium
GAGCGCGTCGATCCCACCTCCGCTGAGTTTGAAGCCACGCCGAAACTGTCGGGCGATCCGCGCACCATGGTCGACGAAATCAATCTCACGCTGCATGAAGAGATGCGGCGCAACGCGACCATGATCGTATTCGGCGAAGATGTCGCCGACGCCAGCCGTGAACCGAATCTCGCCCAGGTCAAGGGCAAGGGCGGAGTTTTCAGCGCGACCAAAGGCCTGCAAATCGCCTTCGGCTCCGCGCGCTGCTTCAACACCCCGATCGCCGAAGCCGGCATCGTCGGCCGCGCCATCGGCATGGCCACGCGCGGAATGAAGCCTGTGGTTGAGATTCAGTTCTTCGACTACATCTGGCCCGCGATGATGCAGATTCGCGACGAGCTCGCTTCGCTGCGCTGGCGCTCCTACAACGGATTTTCCGCGCCCGTGGTGATTCGCGTGCCCATCGGCGGGTATTTAAACGGCGGCGCGATTTATCACAGCCAGTCGGGCGAATCGATTTTCACGCACATCCCCGGCCTGCGCGTCGTATTCCCATCGAACGCCCTCGACGCCTGCGGCCTGCTGCGCACCGCGATTCGCTCGGACGATCCGGTCCTGTTCCTCGAACATAAACGTCTTTACCGCGAGCCCTACAATCGTTCGCCGCATCCCGGCCCCGATTACACCATTCCCTTTGGAAAGGCGAAAATCGCCAAAACCGGCGCGAATCTGACGGTTGTGACCTACGGCGCGCTGGTGCAGAAATCCATGCAGGCCGTGTTGCAGGTGGAGGCGCGCCATCCGGGTACGACCATTGAAGTGATCGACCTCCGCTCGCTCTCTCCCTACGATTGGGAATCGATCCGCGCGTCCGTAGAAAAAACCAGCCGCGTGATGATCGTGCATGAAGACTGTTTGTCGTGGGGCTACGGCGCGGAAATCTCCGCCCGCATCGCGAGCGAGCTGTTCAGCTCCCTGGACGCCCCCATCGGCCGTGTAGCCGCCCTCGATACCTGGGTCGGCTACCACCCGCAGTTGGAAAACGAGATCCTGCCGCAAGTGGAAAATATCGTCCAGGAGGCGGATCGGATTCTGGGTTATTAAGAGATCCGGTTGACAGTCGTTCCCAAATATGGGAACATGAGCGGTGAGGGTTCTGGGCGAAGCGATGATCGCACGATTTGCGAAAAAACATAGCGCCTCCAGAAAGCCGCTTCTACGATTCCTCGAAATTGCGAGCGCTGCCGATTGGCCACACTTTCCGGCGTTGAAACGAAGCTTCGCCGCTGCTGATTACACATCGAATGGAACAATTATCTTCAATATCGGCGGCAACAAGTATCGGCTCGCCGCCACTGTGAATTTTGAAAAACAAATTTTGTTGATAGAACGCGTGCTGACGCATGAGGAATACACCAGGGAGGATTTCTAAAATGCCAGTTTCAGCCTATGAACAGTTGCTCGTTGGCGTTCTTCCCGCGAGGATCGAAACCGATGCGCAGTATGACACGATCCGCACCCGCTTCGGAGACTTGCTTCGCCAAGCACGTCGCAGCAAGGCAGAGGAAAGACTAATGGATTTGCTCGGCGTGCTTATCGAAGACTTCGACCGACGTAACAGTTTGCCCCCCGACGATGGGACGCCCGCCGAACGTCTTCGATTCCTGATGGAGCACTCCGCAAGATCTTCATCCGATCTGCTGCCGGTTTTCGGCCAGCGGAGCCATGTGAATGAAGCCCTGAATGGCAAGCGCCCTATTAGTATCGAGCAGGCACGGAGGCTTGGGAAAATGTTTTCTATGAGTCCAGGCCTGTTCATTTAGGAGAGATCATAGCGACTCACTCGTCGGTCGACCCTCGCATCAGTCCGCCCTCCAGATAATCGAACAAGGTCTGGACTGGCACTCGCGTCCCTCTGAACACCGGCGCGTCGCGCATCGTTTCAAGATCCTTGACGATCTCGGATGCCATGGCTCTGTCGTCGCTCACCCAGCGCTCCCCTCGCCAACGCACTACACTAACAAAATGGACCAAGAAAACCGTCGTGTTTTTCTCAAGACTACCGGAGCTGCCCTCGCCGTCGGGTTCCCCGCGCTCGTTCGTGGACAATCGACCAACGCCATTAAGGTCGGCCTGGTCGGATGCGGAGGGCGCGGCACCGGCGCTGCTTCCCAGGCGATGAAGGCGGACGATTACGCCGAACTGACCGCCGTCGCCGACGTTTATCAGGAGCGCGTCGACACCTGTCTCGAAGAGCTCGGCAAGATCAACGGCGCGAAGGTCAAGGTCGACCCGAAGAACGTCTTTCTAGGGCTCGACGCTTATCAGAAACTTATCGATAGTGGAGTGGACGTCGTGATTCTTGCCACGCCCCCCGGCTTCCGGCCCACGCATCTGCGCGCCTGCATCGAAGCCGGAAAACACGTGTTCTGTGAGAAACCCATCGCGGTCGATGCCTTTGGCGTACGCGATGTGCTCGAAACGGCGAAGCTCGCCAAGCAGAAAAATCTCGCGCTGGTCTCCGGCTTTTGCTGGCGCTATAGCAACTACATCGTCGCCACCTTCGATCAGATCCATTCGGGCGCCATCGGCGACATCGTCGCTTACTACGCGACCTATTACACCAGTCCGGTGAAGCCGATGCCTCCGGCGAGCGCGCGTCCCGACGGGATGAGCGACGTCGAATGGCAGATCAAGAACTGGTACAATTTCCAGTGGCTCTGCGGCGATAGTCTGGTCGAGCAGGCGGTGCACAGCGCCGATAAAATCGCCTGGTCCCAGAACGACAAGCCGCCGATCAGTTGCGTCGCCGTCGGTGGCCGGCAGATTCCCGCCGAAGGCGGCAACATCTACGATCACTTCGAAGTGAATTACGTCTATCCCAATAATGTGCGCGCGGTCCTGGGTTGCCGCCAGATCGAAAATTGCTGGAATGAGAACGCCGATTACATTCTGGGCACAAAGGGCGCCTGCACCATCGGCCGCTCGCCCATGCCGAAAATTACCGGCGCGAAGGATTGGACCTTTGAAGGTCAGAAGTACGATATGTATCAGTACGAGCACGACATGATGTTCCAATCCATCCGCAAAGGCCAGCCCATCAATAACGGGGAGCGCATGGCGACCAGCACCTTGCTCGCGATGATGGGCCGCATGGCCGCCTACACCGGCCGCGAAGTCACTTGGGAACAGGCGCTGAATTCGCAGGAACGCATTTTCCCCGAAAAGGTCGATTGGACCGGCTCGATGCCCGTTGCGCCGATGCCGCGCCCGGGCGTCAACAAATTGCTCTAATGCTTCTCCCGTTTTTGTTCTTGGCCGGAGTGAATTTCGAAAATCAGATCGCGCCGGTCCTGATCGAGCGTTGTGTACCCTGCCACAGCAGCGCTAAAGTGATGGGAGCAGTACGGTTAACAACAAATGTGTCGGTATCGCGGGTGGTGGTGCCAGGGCAGCCTGAGAAAAGTCCTCTTTATTTGGCCGTCGAATCGGGAGCGATGCCGCCGGAAGGACCCCAACTCCCTAAGAATCAGCGTGATGCCATTCGGGACTGGATTCGCGAAGGCGCAAAATGGCCGGCTGGAATCGTCTTGGAAGGCATGCGCCTCCCTGCGGACGAACGGGCGACGATCGCGCGGGTACGCGACAAAATCATTGCAAACAAAGGCCCTGCGCCTGACACTATGGTGCCGATTCCGGAAGGCGATTTCATTATGGGATCGTCGAATCATAAAGATGAAGGCCCTCCGCACAAGGTCCACATCGATCCGTTTTATATGGATAAGTACGAAGTGACCTGGGATGAGTATCGCAAGTTCATGTTTGCAAAGGACGAAGGCGTGGATGCGGTCAGCCGGCCTACGCGGCCTTACGTGGAGATGTCGTTTGGCATGGGAATTGAGGGTTATCCGGCGATCAGTATGACGCAACATGCTGCAAACAAATACGCGGAATGGCTCAGCCAGAAGACGGGACAGTTTTATCGATTGCCGACCGAGGCCGAATGGGAATACGCGTGCCGCGCCGGCACAACCACCGCCTATTCCTTTGGCGATGATGTAAAGCAGCTTGTTAACTACGCTTATTTCGCCATAAACAGCGGTGGGAAGTACCAAAAGGTGGGCTTAAAGCTCCACAATCCGTGGGGTCTCTACGATATGCACGGGAATGTGATGGAATGGACGCTCGACCAATATTCGACCGATTTTTACGCTCATTCGCCGGCGTCGAATCCATGGAATCAGGCTACCAAGCCGTATCCGCACGCGGTGCGAGGAGGGTCCTGGCAGGATCCGGCGGAGCAGCTAACTTGCAGTGCCCGTGTGGCTTCCGACCCAAGCTGGAAGGAGCAGGACCCGCAATTGCCGAAGAGCATCTGGTATGAAACCGACGCGCAGGGCTTGGGTTTCCGGCTGGTCAGGCCGCTGAAAATTCCCAGCGCGGAAGAGATGTACAAGTATTGGAACAGCGGCGTTGAGAAGGATAACTAGCTTCCTCCTTTTCGTCTCGATTTTGCGCGGGGATCGGTTTGAAGCAACCGAACCGCACATGGGAACGCTGGTTCGCATCACGATTTACTCCAGGGACTCGTCCCCCATGCGCGCGGCCTTCGACCGCATTCGCGAACTGGACGAAAAACTTTCAGACTATAAGCCGGAGAGTGAACTGAATCGGCTCTGCCGCACGCACGATCAAGCGGTCGAGGTGAGCGAGGATTTATTTCGGGTGCTGGAAGCATCGCTCAGATTGTCGAGGCTGACGGAGGGGGCGTTCGACGTCACGATCGGGCCGGTGACGCATTTGTGGCGGCTCGGGAAAATTCCGGATGCGGAGACGATGGCTCGGGTCGGGTGGAGAAATGTGGCGCTCGATAAAAAGCATCGCACGGTTACGTTGAAACTGGCGGGAATGCAGCTCGATCTCGGCGCGATCGCCAAGGGGTATGCGGGAGACGAGACTCTGAGAACGCTACGAGGGCTTGGAGTGAAGCGGGCCCTTATTGCCGTGAGCGGCGATATTGTTGCGGGCGGTGCTCCTCCTGGTACGGGCGGATGGCGGGTGGGACTGGAGCCGGCGGGCGGAGAGGTGCTTGTACACAACGCGGCGGTCTCCACATCAGGCGACACGGAACAATTTCGCGAAATCGGAGGGGTGAGGTATTCGCATATCATCGATCCGAAGACTGGGCTCGGGTTGACGTCGGCGATCGCGGTGACGGTGATTGCGCGGCGAGGGCTGGATGCGGATCCGATTGCGACGGCGGTGAGTGTGATGGGGGAGAAGAGAGGGCTGGGCGTGTTTCAACGGCGAGTGAAGAAGCTGATCGTTGTGGGTGCGGAATAATTGGGATCAGGTCTATGGAAGAAATTACTCTTCAAGTCCGACGCGACGAGGAGTCCGGCTGGCTGGTAGCTTCGTGGGACGAGCCGGATGGATCTGGCGGGATTACGACGCAAGGCGAAGACCTTCGCGATTTGCAGCAGCAGATTGCGGACGCGGTCGCTATTCACTTCGATGAGGGGGAAAAGCCGCGTCGCATCCTAGTGATCCGATTCTGATCCAGGCGTGAAACTGCCCCGAGATGTTTCGGGATGCAGGCGTTATGGCCGTTACCCGCTTTTCGCCTGGATGGGCCGAATTGACAATCGGCCCGCAGGTTGGCAACCTGCCCCACAGCACGGACTGGGCCTCGAGTGGCGACGCGGCACGCCTGGGGGCGCGCGCCACAAACA
>JBEKOZ010000350.1:0-5708 GCA_049521275.1 Bryobacteraceae bacterium
ATGAAAAAAGGCGCCGTCGATTTCATCCCCAAACCTTTTTCGCTCGACCACCTCGTAAAGGCGCAGCTCGTATTCAAGATCGACGCCATCATGAAAAAACGCCACCTGAAACAGGTGGAAGCCGCCCGGCTATTCGGAGTCCGCCAACCCGACGTCTCAAAAATGCTTCGCGGCGAGTTCCGCCAATTCTCAGTCGAGCGCCTGCTGCGCTTTCTTGTCGCCCTCAACCACGACGTCGAGATCCACATCAAGCCGCACCTCGATAAAAGCAAGGCCCCCGAATTGCACGTGTCCTGATCGGCGTTTATCCGCGTTCATCGGCGGCTCAACCTCTTTTTTCGGTGCACAATAGAAAAGATGCCGCGTCCACCCATCCTCGTCATTGAGGACGAAGAAAAATACCGCCGGGTCATCGGCCTTCATCTCTCCTCCGCCGGCTTCGACGTCAAAGCCGCCGCGACCGCCGAGGACGGCCTTAAACTCGCCGCCGACGTCGACCTCATCCTCACCGACCTCAAACTCCCCGGCATGGACGGTCTCGCCTTCATCGAAAAGCTCCGCGCCCAGAACACCTTCACCCCCGTAATCGTCATGTCCGCCTTCGGCACCATTGAAAACGCCGTTGAGGCCATGAAAAAAGGCGCCGTCGATTTCATCCCCAAACCTTTTTCGCTCGACCACCTCACCGTAGTCGTCGAAAAAGCTCTCGAAGTCCGCAAACTGCGCGACGAGAATCGCGAGCTGCGCGAAGCCCTCGGCCAGAAATATCAATTTGAAAACATCGTGGGACATTCCCGCCCCATGCAGGAAATTTTCGCGACCGTCATGCGCGTCGCGCCCACCCGCGCCACCGTCCTGCTGGCCGGGGAAAGCGGCGTCGGCAAGGACATGATCGCCCGTGCCATTCATCACCACTCCCCTCGCCGCGACAAGCCGTTCGTGAAAATCAACTGCACCGCGCTGCCCGAAAATCTGATGGAGAGTGAGCTCTTCGGCTACGAAAAAGGCGCCTTCACCGGAGCCAACGTCTCCAAGCCCGGCAAGTTCGAAGCCGCCGACAACGGGACCGTATTCCTGGACGAAATCGGCGACGTCCCGCCCTCCATCCAGGTAAAACTCCTCAACGTTTTGCAGGAGCGCCAGATCGAGCGCCTCGGCAGCAACAAGACGATTCACATCGACGTCCGCGTCATCGCCGCCACCAACGTCGATCTCCGCGCCGCGCTCGAACAAGGCACCTTCCGCGAAGATCTTTATTACCGCCTGAATGTCGTGCCGTTGAACATCCCGCCTCTGCGCGAGCGCAAGGAGGACATCCCGTATCTGGTCGATTACTTCGCCAAGAAATTCAACGGAGACATCAGCGAAGGCGCGCTCGAGCGCTTCATGAGTTACCACTGGCCCGGCAACGTGCGCGAACTGGAAAACGTGGTGGAGCGCAGCATTCTGCTGGCGCAAGGCCCGCGCGTCGAAGCCTCGGATGTTCGTATCGACACCGCCCAGCGCTCCCGCGCCGCCAGTTCCACCGATCAATTCCTGCCCGAAGGCATGACCCTCGACGAGTACGAACAATCCCTCATCCGCGAAGCCCTCAAGCGAGCCGATGGCAACAAGAGTCACGCCGCCCGCCTGCTGGGCCTGACCCGCAACGCCCTCCGCTACCGTCTGGCGCAAATGGGGATCGAATAGTGGACAAACTGCTGGGAGGCATCTCCCGATTCCAGAAGCACGTCTACCCCAAGCATCAGGACCTGTTCGAAAAACTGGCCCTTGGCCAGCGTCCCGACGCCCTGTTCATCACCTGCGCCGATTCCCGCATCGACCCTTGCCTGCTCACCCAGACCAAGCCCGGCGAATTGTTCATCTGCCGCGTGATCGGCAACATCGTGCCGCCCTATCCCGACGCGATCGGCGGCGTCTCGGCGACGATTGAATATGCGGTAGGCGTGCTCGAAGTCCCCGCCGTCGTGATCTGCGGTCACACCGATTGCGGCGTCATGAAAGGCGCCCTCAATCCCGAAGCGTTAAAAGATTTTCCCAACGTGACCGCCTGGCTGCGTTACGCGCAAGTCGAATCCCGCGACCTGCTCGCGCTCACCGAGCACAACGTGGTCGAACAACTTAAAAACTTGCGTTCTCACCCTTCGGTTGCGGCCCGATTGAAGGAAGGTAATCTCGCGCTCCACGGCTGGGTCTATCACATCGGGGAGGGCAAAGTGACCGTTTACGACCCCCAGGACGGTCGATTCAAGGTCATTTAAGGCGTCTTCTGCGCATCAAAATGATCACTACACAGAGCAATATCAGCAGTCCAGCAACCACCCGGACCACTGTTTCCGGCTGCATTACGCGTCCATTTTGCTTCTGATGACGCCGATCAGCTCCTCGACCGCCGCCGCGCTCTTCTTGAGCGCCGCGTGCTCTTCGTCGGTCAATTTGATCTCGTAAATCTTTTCGATTCCTTGAGATCCCAGTTTCACCGGCACGCCCACATACAGACCATCGATGCCGTACTCGCCCTCCAGCAGCGCCGCGCACGGCAGAACCTTCTTCTTATCCTTAAGAATCGATTCCACCATCTCGACCGCCGCGGCCGAAGGAGCGTAATAAGCGCTGCCTGTTTTCAAATACTTGACGATCTCAGCGCCGCCCGAAGCCGTGCGCGCCACCAGTTTGGCAATCGTGTCCGCATCCATCAATTCCGTCAATGGGATGCCGGATACGCTCGACAACCGGACAATGGGCACCATGGTGTCGCCATGCCCGCCCAGCACCACGGCGGTTACGTTCTCGACCGAAACATGCAACTCCGCGGCAATAAAGGTTCTAAAGCGCGCCGTGTCCAGAACTCCCGCCATGCCGATGACGCGATGCTTGGGAAATTTCGAAGCTTTGTAAGCCGTCCAACACATGGCATCGAGCGGATTGGTCACCAGCACCAGAATCGCGTTGGGCGAATGAAGCGCCACTTTTTCGGTGACGCTTTTCACCACGTCGAAATTCGCGAACAGCAGATCGTCCCGGCTCATGCCCGGCTTGCGCGCCAGGCCGGCGGTGATCACCACGACATCGGAATTCGCCGTGGCCTCATAATCGTTGGCTCCGGTGATGTGCACGTCGTAGCCTTCAATCGGCCCCGATTGCAGCATGTCCAGACCCTTGCCTTGCGGCACGCCCTCCACCACGTCGACCAGTACCACGTCGGCCAGTTCTTTAAACGCGAGGTTCATGGCGCAGCTCGCGCCCACGTTGCCTCCGCCCACCACGGTTACTTTATTGCGCATAGAAGTGCGATTATAACGTACTGCGTATGTACTTCGAAGATTACTCAATCGATGATGTCCGCACTTCGCGCGGACGCACCATTACGGAAGCGGATATCGTCAATTTTGCCGGACTTTCGGGCGATTTTGTCGAGCTGCATGTGAACGAGGAGTACGCGAGGAACGGGCCCTTCGGGCGGCGCATCGCGCACGGGGCGCTGATCTTTTCCATCTCCACCGGGTTGATGGTGCAGATGACTTCCGGCCATGAAGCCATCGTGGCGTTTCGCGGCGTCGACAAGCTGCGCTTTCTGGAGCCGGTCTTTATCGGCGACACCATTCACGTGACCAAGAAGACGCTCGAAAAAAACACCAAGGACGGCCTCCGCGGCCTGGTCGTGTTCGAGACGACGGTGCTGAATCAGGACGGCAAACCGGTCCTTACTTATATGGACCGCCTGATGGTCAAATGCCGGCCGCATTAGAAGGCATCCGCATTCTCGATCTCACGCGGCTGCTGCCCGGCGCGGTTGCGACGGAGTGGCTGGCGGAGTTCGGCGCGGAGGTCATCAAGGTCGAGCAGCCCTCGAGCGCCGAACGCGAGAGTTATCCCGCGGTGTTCGAACAGACCAACCGCGGCAAGAAAAGCGTCGAGATCGATCTGAAGGTCGACAAAGACCGTTTCCTGAAACTGGCCGCGAGTGCCGACGTTCTGATCGAAGGCAACCGGCCGGGAGTGATGGAACGGCTCGGCCTAGGCTATGAAACGCTGCGCACAGTGAATCCGCGGCTCATTTATGTCGCGCTCACCGGTTATGGGAGCGAGGGCCCTTACGCATCGTTCGCAGGCCACGATGTAAACTACCTCGCGATGTCAGGCGTGCTGGATGCGATCGGGCCCGCCGTGGTTCCCAACGTCCCGCTCGCCGATCTTGCGGGCGGATCGATGCAGGCGGTGATCGGAATTCTGCTCGCGATCCAAGCCCGGTATCGCACCGGGCTCGGGCAGCGCGTGGACATATCCATGACGGACGGCTCGACCGCGCTGCTGCCGGTGGCGTCGGCCGGCGGGCTCAACTTATTAAGCGGACAATTCGCGTGCTATCACGTTTATCCGGCGGCGGAGAATACATTCGTCGCGGTCGGCGCGCTGGAGCCCAAGTTCTGGAGCAATTTGTGCCGTGAGCTGGGGCTCGAGGAGTTGATCGCGCAGCAGTACGTCGAGGATCAAGCGCCGGTCGTTCAGGCGATCGAAAGGGTGCTGGCAACCGCGCCGGCGGAGGAATGGTTCGACCGGCTCGGAGCGAAGGATTGCTGCCTCACCCCTGTTCGTTCCGCGGCGCATGGCGCGCCACAGACGCCGAAATTGAGTGAAACGCCACGGAGCGCGCTTGCCCGAGCGCCAAGGTTAGGCGAGCACAATGAGGAACTCCTGTGAAGTAGCCAGTAGCCAGTACCCAGTAGCCAGTAGGAACACGACAGCCATTCCGACTACTGGCTCCTGGGTACTGGCTACTGGCTACTTTCCTTCCTCGCGTGCTCGAACAGGAAGTTCAAGGTTTTCTCGGTGCGAATGTGGCCCGCGATTCTCGCGATGCCGCCTTCTTTTTGCAGCTTGGCGCGCACTGCGGCTACCGCTTCGCGCTGCTGGCGGGCGATTTTTTGCACTTCGCGGTCGATCTCTTCCTGCGTGGCGCCAATCGCTTCGCGGTCCGCGACTTTGTCCAGTAGTAACGACGCCTTTACGTCGCGCGCGGCCTTGTCCTTCTGCGTCTCGCGCACCTTCTGCCAGTCGAGCTTGATGCCGCGCGGATCGACGCCTTGCGCGGCCAGCGTGCGCAGCTGGTTTTCGACGTTGATCTCCACCTGCCGGTCGATATAGGCTTCGGGCACCGGGAAATCGTGCGCGTCGACCAGCTTGTCGACCAGTTGTTGCTTGGCGCTATCTTGCGCTTTATGCTCGCGGTCGTGCTTCAGGGACTTGCGCACCGCTTCCTTTAGTTCGAAGACGGTTTGATAATCGCCGAGGTCCTTGGCGAACTCATCGTTGACTTCGGGTAGTTCCTTGCGGCGGACGGCTTTGAGCGTCGCCTTGAACCGCACGGTGCGCCCGGCCAGCGGCTTGCGATCGTAATCTTCTGGATAAGTCACTTCGAATTCGCGAGACTCGTCTGGAGAAGCGCCGCGCAGGTTCTCGCTGAATTCCTTCATGGTCGCTTCGTCGCCGATTTTCAGCATCAGCTCGTCCTGCGAGACCTTCTCGGCCACGCCCGACAGGCTTTCTAAAGACACCACGGCGTAGTCGCCATCGACCAGGGGACGCGGATCTTCGTTGACGTACTCGGCTTTTTGCTCGCGAATTTCCTCGATGCGGGCGTCGACTTCGGCGTCGGTGATTTCGGGCTCGTTATAGGTGACGGTGATGCCGCGATAATCGCCCAGCTC
>JBEKOZ010000351.1:0-5707 GCA_049521275.1 Bryobacteraceae bacterium
GATGGGCGAGCCGGAGCGGGTGCGGACGGGCTCGGAGTAAGGGTCGAGGTGGTCTACGGGGAGAGCATCGAAATCGGTGTCGGGCGGGTCGCCGGGGCGGACGGGGTGGGCGTGGTTGTCGATGGCTTTGATTTTGGCTATTTCGGAGGCGAGTTGGGGGTCGATGGGGGGTTGGGCGGTGCAGGCGGTAAGGAACAAGACGACGGCTGAAGCCGTCGCCGCAAGCTGAAGCTCGCGCCACCAGGTCATGGTTGATTATTTTACTAGGTCGATGGGGATGGTCACGTCGAGGGTTTTAGGGGGCAGGCACATGCGGTCCGTGCAGGCTTGATAGCGGAGTTTGCCGGTGGCCATGAACTGGCCTGGCATGGCCGATGCCGGCACTTTGAATTTTGTGACCAGCTCAAAATCGCCGGTGTAGACGGACAACGGATTCTCGGAAAAACTGTACTTTTCCGTTTGCGGCGGGGGATAGATTACTTCGGGCGATTCGAGGGACGTCCAGGTCAGCTTCAGCGGGATCAGGTAATCGTCGGCGGGCTTGTTGCTGTTGCAGTGATAGCCGGTGCGCAGTTCGAGCGACACCTTTACCTGCGCGGGGGCGCCGATCTTTGCCGTGATCTTTTCGGGCGGCGCGATCGTGAGGACGTTGTTATTTTGTCCGAAACAGCACAGACTCGATAGCAATGCCACCGCGCTCAGGCTGCGGGGCGAGTAGAAGTTCCTGAATGTCATGTTGATAGTCGCTCTTGCTCACCAGACCGATGTGGACCGCGGCGACGCGGCCTTCGCGATCGATCATGAAGGTGGTCGGCAGTGAATCGACGTCGCCATAGAGCCCGGCGACCTGTTCCGTGCCAATCACCACGCGGTAGTTGATCTTTTTCTGCTCAATGTATGGCTTGACCGCATCCCAGCCATCTTCATCGAGGGAGACGCCGAGGACGGCGAAATTCTTATCCTTATAAGTCTGCTCAAAATCCATGAACCAGGGGATTTCGATTTTGCAGGGGCCGCACCAGGTGGCCCAGAAGTTCAACAGGACGACTTTACCGCGGTAATCGGACATCTTCACCGTCTTACCCGTGACATCCTTGAGCGCGAAATCGGGCGCGGGCTTGCGTTCCTTTTCGGCCTTCACGGCGGCCTTCACCGTGGCGGAATGATTCTGGCATGCGGAGACAGCGCAAACCAGGACGGCGGCGGCGATGGAACGGAAGATCACGCTGATTTGATTATATAGCGATCCGCTGCGATGCAAGATTTTCGGCAAACCATTTCCTGCGGACGCGGCGGGAGGGCGCGGGCAGAGTGAATTCGTCGTGACGCTCGATTCCGGCGAAGAGCCAGGCGGCGGAATCGCAGAAGCTTTCGCGGGCGTAACGCTTCCATTTGGGCGAGCGGAGGCGGGCATCGTCGGCTTTCAATTTCAGCTTGCGCCATTCGGCACTCCAGCCGAGCTCGCCCGGCGCGCGTTCGGCGGCCAGCAGGTTTTCCCAATCGCGGCGCGCGGCGTTGGGCAGACGAACCCAGGCGAAGTGGAAGATTTCGTGGATGAGGATGCGTTCGAAGTCGCCGGGGATGCGCAGGACGTCGCGGTCGAGATGGATGACGCGGCGGGGGATGGAGGCGGTGGCGAGGTTGGGGCCCAAGGTGTCGTGAAGCTCGACGCGGATGGGGCGGCCGGAGAGGGGAGGGAGCATGGTCTCAGGTGGACGCCGGAAACCGCTCCCTACGGTCACGGCTCGGAAGGTTAGACAGGGAATCTGGCGGGACTTTCACTTTTTCGGGGGGGCTGGGGTCGCGAAGAATTCGGGGTGGTCGATGGTCGGCTTGAAGCGCTTGGTGAGATCCGCGAGGAAGTCGTTGAAATGTTTCTGCTTGATGTCCTGAATGATCGGGTCCACCACGGCGGAGCGGGGCTGGACGGACTTTTCCTTGATCTTAATGATGTAGAAAGAAGCGCCGGAACGGATGGGGTCGCTGATCTCGCCGTCTTTCAGGGCGAACACGGCGGCCTTGATTTCGGGCCGGAAGGAATTGTCGTGCGTGACTAATCCGAAATCTCCGTCGGTGGCCTTGGAGTCGTCGTCCTCGCTAAATTCCTTGACGTACTTTACGAAATCTTCTCCAGCGCGGATACGGCCGACCAGTGCGGTGCCCATGTCGCGGGCCTCCTGTTCGGTGCGTTTGGCGGAGCAGTTGTCGTGCGCAACAGCGGCTTGCGCAGCTTTCTTCAGTTCCTCGATCGATGTGTCCTTGGCCTTCGGCACCTCGGGGCAGAAGCCGATCACGATGACCTTGATCCAGGCCTGCGTAAAGCGGTCCTGATTCTGGGCGTAATATTCGTCGATCATTTTGTCGGTGACGTTGTAGGTCTCGCGGATGCGGTTCAGCATGGCCTGCGTCAGGGCCTGTTTGCGCATGTTCTCCAACTGTTCCTTCAGGGGGCTTTGGTCGGCGAGGTGGGCTTTTTCGCCCTCCTGGGCCAGGTAGCCCAAGATGCCAATGTTGACGAGAAACTGCTCGGGATTCGCTTTCGCCATGCTGTTCATACGCGGGTCGCCGCTGGACAGAAGGCTGCGGAGCTGGCCGGCGGTGAAGGGCTGGCCGTCGGCGGTGGCGATGACCGTATCGTCCGGCAAGGAGGAGGCCGCGGGTGGCTGCGCGCAGAGTAATGCCGCACCGGTGGCGACCAAGGTAAAAAGTTTCATAGCGGGTACCTATTGACGTCAGACGCGACGCAATCGATTTAGTTTTATTTTAGCAGACCAGGTTCGCTATAGTAACAGGAAAGTGCGAACACGCTTGTTGATTTCGGGCACCGCGGTGCTGCTGTCGTCGTGCCAGAATATGCCGGAGCCGTATGCGCCTCCGGTGCAGCGGCAGCCGTTCGAAGACGCGCGGCCGCATCACATGTCGCGGATCGTGGCAATGGCGGACGCGGATTCGCCGGCGCACATCGTTGCGGATATCTCGCCGGGCCAGCCCGCGCAGTGGCGATGGACTTTGCAGAAACCGACGGTGAAGGTGGTGGCGCGCACCAATCAGGGGCTGCGGTACGTGATCGATTTCAGCCTGCCGGAGGTGACGTTTAAAGTGACGGGGCCGGTAACGATGACGTTCCTGGTGAACGATCACGCGCTCGATAGCGTGCGGTACACGGCTTCGGGCGAATATCACTACGAGAAGGCGGTGCCGCCCAACTGGGTGGAGCCGCTGAAGGACACGATGCTGGCGGCGTCGATCGATAAGGTGTGGGTGGCTCCGACGGACGGCGCGAAGCTGGGGTTCATCCTGACGCGCATCGGGTTGACACAATAATGTGGCAAGCTTTCTGGGCGCTGTTGGGAGCTGCGGTGACCGTGGCGGCTTGTTACGCGACGGGCGCGCTGGTGGTGGACTGGGCGAAGGCGCCGCTGAAACGGCCGGAGCGATTTCCGCTGGCGTTCGTCGTGGGCGCGAGCGTCCTGCACCTGGTGGTGTTCCTGACGCTGGCGCTGAAGATCGCGTACCGGCCGGTGCTGATCGGGCTGATGGTCATCGCGATCGCGGCCGCGGTGTGGAAGGGGTCCTGGAAAATGAAGGGCGAGGCGATGGAGCCGCTGAGCCTGGCGTTGAAAGCGCTGTGCGGAACGATTTTCGCGGCGTTCACGGTGCTTTACTTTTTTAACGCATGGGCGCCGGAGTCGAGCGCGGACGGGTCCGCCTATCATCTCGGCCTGGTGATGCGGTACTTGCGCGCGCATGGATTCGAGCAGGTGACGACGAACATGTACGCGAGCCTGAGCGCGGGAGTGGAGATGCTGTTCTTCCCGGCGTTCGCGATCGGCAAGCATTCGTCGGCGGCGCTGGTGCATTACGCGTTCCTGGTCGCGCTGGCGATGGCGATGCTCGCGTATGGACGGCGGATCGGGAAGCCGTGGGTGGGCGCGGCGGGCGCGCTGCTGGTGTACGTGAGTCCGGTGGTGGGTCTCGACGGGTCGATCGCGTATAACGATTGCGGGGTCGCGGCGATTGCGTTCGCGTTGTTCTATTTCCTGGAGATTTGGGATGAGGCTCGGGAGCCGAGGCTGCTAGTGGTGGTGGGCCTGCTCGCGGGGTATTGCTACGCGGCGAAGTATACGGCGTTCCCGATGACCGTCTACGCGGTGGGGTTCGTGCTGTGGAGGTCGCGAAGGGTGCGGCCGGCGCTGGTGGTGGCGGGATGTGCGGCGGTGATGATCGTGCCGTGGGTGGCGAAGGACTGGATCTACATGCAGAATCCGGTAGCGCCGTTTTTCAACAAGGTATTCCGGAATCCTTACTACCGGGTGGTGACGGAGGCGGAGTACAAAGAGTTTTTCAGCCGCTACCGCGTCGAAGATAAATGGTCCCTGCCGATGGAAGTGACGGTGCGCGGCGATAAAACGGACGGGCTGGTGGGGCCGATTTTCCTGCTGGCGCCGATCGCGCTGCTGTCGCTGCGATTTCGCGAAGGGCGCCGGTTGCTGCTGCCGGGATTGTTGCTGCTGGCGATGTATTTCATCAACGTCGGGACGCGATTCCTGATTCCGTGCCTGCCGTTTTTTTCGCTGGCGATGGCGCTGGCGGTCCCCTGGACGTCGGTACTGGCGTTGCTTCTGGTGTTTCACGCATGGGCGTCGTGGCCGTCGCATATCCATACTTATTCGGGGAAGTATGTGTGGCGGCTCGACCGGATTTTGTGGAAGCAAGCGATTCGAAAAATTCCGCAGGACCGGTATCTGCTGGAGAATTTCGGCGGCTACGGGATCGCGCGGATGATCGACGCGGTGGTTCCCAAGGGCGCGCGCGTGCTGGCGCTCACCGGGTTGCCGGACGCGTACACGACGCATGAAATTCTGGTGGGTTTTCAGTCGGCCTACAACGACGATATGGCGGATATCTTCAACCTGGGTTGGGACGAGAGCCGGCAGCCGACGCGGCGTCGCATTTTCAAATTTCCCGCGAGGCCGGTGGAGCGCGTGAGGGTGCTCGAAACCGCGGTGGGCGGGCCGCGCGAGGAGTTCAAGGTTCACGAACTGCGATTCTTCTTCAATGGGACGGAGCTGGCGCGCGATCCTTCGTGGCGGCTGAAGGCGTGGCCGAATCCGTGGGATGTGCAGATGGCGTTCGACAATTCGCCGGCGACCAGGTGGCGGTCCTGGGAGGCCGCGTCGCCCGGCATGTACCTCGAGGCCGACTTCGGAAAATATCAATTGCTGGACGAGGTGACGCTCGATACGCCGGCCGATTATTTGAATCTCCGCTTGCAGGTGGAGTCGATGGACAAGTCGGGGCAGTGGGTGAAGATCGCCTCCGATCCTCACGACGAGACGATTCCGGCGCCGGTGGATATTCGGCGGTGGGCCGGCCGGGAGCTGCATTTGCGTGGGATCGACTACATGGTGATTCGCGACACGGACTGGGGTTCCGAGGATGTGCGCGAGGACCCGGCGTCGTGGGGGTTCAAGGAAATCGCCAAGGGTTATGGCGCGCGTATCTTTAGAACGGTTGAGCCGTGAAGCTGTTCCTGGGCGTGGATGGGGGACAATCGAGCACGACGGCGCTGGTGGGCGATGAATCCGGACAAGTGGTCGGCGTGGGGCGCGGCGGGCCGTCCAATCATGTCGGGAAAGGGGAGGGCCGCGAGAAGTTTCTGCAAGCGGTGGGAGGCTCTCTTCGAGCGGCGGGCTTTGAGGACGCC
>JBEKOZ010000352.1:0-5699 GCA_049521275.1 Bryobacteraceae bacterium
GCGAAGGCGCTTGTTGTATTCGCGGAGGCCCAGATAGTTGTAGCCAGGCTGCACGCGCCCGTCAGGCAGCAGATACGCTCCGCCGGTCAGATAATTCCAGTCTTCGGGAAGATAGTTCTCGTCGAAATACAGGCAGCCGAGGCCCGACAATTTTGACCAGCGATCGAAATGAAAAAGGTCAAAATCGTTGGGCCCGCGGCTCCGGGCGACGTTGCCGTCGCCGGCTTCTCCGGGGGTGATGCCCCAGTCGCCCGCCAGCGCGTCAAACTGCCGGCCGGTGTAATCCTTGTAGCGGGCGATGGCGTGAGCGATGCCGCCGACGCAGCCGGCCACGCCCCGGCTCGCGGTGTTGTTGAGCAATTGTTTTGATTTCTCGTAGGAATGCGGAAACGGGCTGGAATAATACGGCCAGAGCACGTCCCAGTCGGCTTCGTTCCAGAATACGGGGGTGTCTTGGGGATAGTTTTTCTTGAAGTCGATCACGTAGCCGCGCCACCGCGGAGGTTGCGGCTTTTGAGGAGACACCATCCAGCCGTACTGAACGGTCATGGGCTGCTGAATCGGACCGGCCTTGTTGATGAAATGGACGCGAAGCGTGACCAGACCGTCGTGGCGCTGTAGTTCCTGTGTGGGCAGCGCGGGGTCGAGACGCCATCCCTTCTCGTTGTCGGCGAACCAGGAGAACCCGCGTTCGGAGTCGGTCAGGAAAACGTATGGCACGAAGTTGCCGGTCATGCTGGGGAGCGTGCTCTCGCGCGAATCCCACTTATTTGGTGTGTTGCCGAAGTACGACGACCAGCCGCCGTTGGTTGTCACCAGAAACTCGCCCTCGTTCTCCGGCATGTTCACGATGAGGGACAACCGCGAGACGTTCGCTTTGATGGGCTGGACGGTCATGGTGTTCCAGACGAATCCGTCGAACTCGACGCGGGTCTTCGTGTCTATAGTGAGCTGCTGGCCCGTCACCTGGCCGGTAAGCTCCACGGCGGCTGCCGTGTTGCCAGTTTTCTGGGGCTGGGGGGGCTGGCCTGAGAGGGTGACGGTTTTGCCGTCGATGACCGCTTCAAGCATCATTGGCCCCGACAATTGAGCCGCGCCGGAGTTCGTGATCCGATGCGCCAAGCCAGCGCCATTGAGCGTGTATGTCTTGTTCCACAAGGAGACCGTGTCGCGATCGAGGCGGACAGGCTTCCATGGCGCAATCGTCTGGTCGGAGATGCCGATGTTATTGGGGAGCCATGGGAACCGGTACCCCATCAACTTGACCGGGATTTTCGCTTCCGCCATGTTTTTCCCGGTTTTGTCCGTGAGCACGGCTTGGAGCTGGTATTCCGCCGGCTTCACCGATGATGCCGACCCGGGCTGGTGGGAGCGGGCCCAGTCCTGTTCAGTCTCGACCGGCACTTCCAGCTTCCCCAGGTCGAGAGGGAATTCGGAAAAGTCTCTGTCGAATGGCGCGAGAGGCCCTTCCGCCACGGTTCCGCCGGTTTTGGGGTCGCTGAGCCGCACGCGCCCTCCGGCAACCAGCTTGCGCTGGTCCATGTAAAAGCGGTCGACCTTGATCACCAGTTTCTTGGAAAGGGGCGCATAAGACGCTTCGAGGCCAAATGGTTGGGTGTAGGGAGTGGTCGCGATTTTTGAGGGCGCGTGACGGACAGACCCATCAACCACAAACGGGAAGACTTGGTGGTACAGGGTGGAGTCGCCAACCGACGCGGTGATCTCAGAGAAGCCGGATCGTAAGCCCAGCAAATCGGCTGCAACCTGAACATTTTCGTGTGCTCCGGGGGCGAGCGCCACCGTTTTAGAGACGGTGATGTCGCTTGCGGTTGCCTGCAGACCGGACCCGAAACGGACCGTGACACGCGCGCTCGTCTGGGTGCGCACGGCGCCAGAAAACGCCATGGAAAAGGTTGGCCGGCCGCTGAACACGGAGTCTACGTCGAGCAACTGGAACGCCGGGCCTTCGTCGCTGAACTGAATAAATCCGTGCCGAGGGATATCCGCAAAAGCACCCCCGGAGGCCCAGGCGCGAAACTTGCTCGGCTCGCTCAGAACGTCGGTCGTGAAGAGAGCCCGCCATGTGCTGCCGTCGCGAATGCCCTCAGTCCCGAAAGATGCGATGGGGGCGCGGGCTTCGATGGTCCACGAATCGGCGCTCTGATGAGAAGCAATCTCCCATTTCCCCGACCACGATTTGGACGAATATCCGAGGGATGGGATCATTTTCACGTCGAGAACGGCCGGGTAGACGTTGATCAAGGTCTGATATGTGGTTAGAGGAGTACCCGGGGGGGAAATCCAAATCTCGTTCGAAGGATCGTAGACGATGTGCTCGTCGTCTTGGCGGCGAGCGTTTGCGGAGAGGAAGTTTAGCTTTTCCGACCGGTAATTGCGAAAGGCGACATAAATGTAGCGGTTGTCGTAGGTGATCCACGCCGTGCTCTGGGAGGTCGCGAGAGTACCGTCGAACGCCTTTACAAAACCAGTGCAGGCCGCGGCGCGATCCCACTCGCCAGGCTCCATAATGCCGTCGATCACGGGAGGATGGGTGGTGCGCGGGACCATCATTCGAGGCATCGGGAGCGCGGGGGGAGGGGGCGCGGATTTAAGGGCTGAAGAAAATAAGATCAGCCCCAGCCATCGATTTGTGCCCATAGGGCAAGCGTAGCGCATCACCTGGGACAAAGACACGGGAAAGGACAGAATTGGCCGCCGATGAACGCGGATAAACGCAGATTGAAAACAAAGGTCGTGGTAGGCTGATCGAAATGACTTCCTTTCAGAAGCCAACTTCGGTGGCTGTCGACGACCAGTCTTCTGCGAGCAAGTCGCGCTTTCTGCCCTTTTTTCTCGTCATTGGGATCATCCTCATACTGCTCGCCGCCGCAGAGGTTATCAGGTATCACGAAATAAGCAAAGGCATTGCACTTTTCGGCGCAGGAGCCCTCGCGCTGCTTGCCGTAGCCATCCTGTCGTTCACAGCGGAATTCTGCGGTCTTGGTGCCCGCCGGATCACGCGTTGCACGCTAGCCGCGGTGACGATTTCATGGGGTGTCTGGACTGCCTTGATTGCGTACACGCACCACATTGACGCCTGGGACGAAGGTGCTTACGTACTGAGCGGCATGGCCCTCCGCGGCTACGATGTCCCTTACGCTGCACACCGCCCGCCGGTCACCGGTTTTATTTGTGCCGCCTTTGTCGGCTGGGATCGCCTTCTCAATCCGGTCCTTCTCTCGGTGCTTCTCATCGTCGTGTACCTCTGGGTGCGCCGTTTACTGGGACCGTTCTATG
The DNA here is from genome assembly GCA_049521275.1 of Bryobacteraceae bacterium. Classification (GTDB taxonomy): domain Bacteria; phylum Acidobacteriota; class Terriglobia; order Bryobacterales; family Bryobacteraceae; genus Palsa-187. Next base: position 3,298 of record JBEKOZ010000352.1, read on the forward strand.
CCGCGCTGTCCCTCTTTGTGCTGCTGTGCCAAAACCTTCTGCTTGAAAGCACCGTCGACATCATGTCCGAATTGCCCGCGGCGCTGCTCCTGCTCGTTGCGTTCTTTTCGCTTGCGCGAGAACGATTTTGGTGGTCCGCTATGTGGTTCGCCCTGGTTGTCTTCACCCGCTGGAATCTCGCGCCCGTATGGGCCGTAGTATGCGGGGCGGTTCTCATCCGCTTCGGCATGCGGCAAGCGCTGAAATTCTTAGGGGTCGGTCTCATTGTGTTCTGTGCCTGGTACGCGCTTACGATCGCGATGGGCACACCGAACCCGTTGCGGACTGTCTACGAAGGCAATTTCCTGCCGGGGGTGGTGTGGGGCGCAACTCTTGAACAGGGTCTGAAACCTGACTTCCTTTTAACCCTTGACTTCTATTCGAACCATTTCCTTTTCCTGACGCAGCCCGTTTTCTTCCTGCTGATAGCGAATCCGATTCACAACCTGGGCAAACATCTGCGCACCGAGCTTTGGATTATCCTCGTCGTTCTGCCCCTCGCGCTGCTCGCCTATATCGTCACGATGTTGACCATCGGATGGCCGGTTGCTCGATACCTGACACCACTGATTCCGTCGGCGGTGGTGAGCCTTCTCGTAGGGCTTTCCAAAGTTTGTGACGATTTTTCACTTCCTGAACCGTCCCGAGTCAGGATTGTAACGGTTGTGTTGTTTCTCATGTGTGCGGTCGGATTGTGGCCCTTATTTGCGCTGGTCGAAGCACGAGTTAAACATAACGCTCATCCAGCATTCTCAACCAACCTGAGGAAAGAATTAATTGCACTTGATCGCAAGGTTCCGCTGCACGGGGTTCCCCGCGAACCACTATCCCGAGCAAACGGGTATCCAGCAATGGTAGAGGCGCGCCACCGGATTTTCTTCCCGTCCGCTCGTCGCGATTCCGACCTCAATGTAGTCGAGGAGCCAGATTCCGTCGAGTCTGTTCGAAGACTCGCCGCGGCGTGCCATTCGGGTGACCTCATGCTCATTCCGAAGAGATATGCCGTCGATTTTCAACCGGCCGCAGTCCTATTTTCTGATGGACAGTGGGCTCTTGTGCGTAACCCGTAATGCGGGCTGCGGCCGAATCCGGCCGGTGCTCCATCTCGTCGACTCAACCAAGCGATGTTCGCGGGTTATGATTGACGGGTGTCTTCCGAGCGGAAGTGGACCTGGATCGGCGCTGCCGTGGTGCTCATCGGCGTTGCTCTCCGAATTCGTACGTTCCAATTGAACCGATCCCTTTGGTTGGATGAGGCCAGTCTTGCTTTGAATATTTTGTCCCGCTCTTTTGCCGGCCTCCTTCAGCCCCTTGATTATTCCCAAGGTGCCCCCATCCTTTTCCTCTGGCTGGAAAAACTCGTCGTGATTATGACCCATTCATCCTCCGAATTTGCACTCCGTCTCGCTCCCTCTCTCGCGGGATCGGTAGCGTGTGCCGGGTTCTGGGTTCTTTGTCGACGTCTCAAGCTAAACCATGCTGGAACTCTTTTGGCGACGGCCTTATTCAGTTTCTCCCCCGTGCTCATCGATTATTCTGGCCAGGCAAAGCAGTACTCAACTGATGTGTTCGTGGCGATTGCCCTGTACCTCGCTGCCGTCCCCTTCTTTGAGAAACCCTCGCGGCAGAACGGCTTAATCTTAGGACTTTGTGGGCTTATTGCAATTGGCATGTCGCACCCAGCCGTTTTCGTGCTGGCGGGAGTGGGCGCTACGGGAATTGTTGATGGTTGGCGGCGGCATGATCGGCGTCTCCTGGAGTATCAGTCTGCAATTGTGTGCGTCTGGCTTGTTGGGTTCGTTTTCGATTTCTCCTTCTTCCTTCGGCACTTGAGCGAAATACCGGGTATGTTCGATTATTGGAATAAGAGTCATCGGGCTTTTATGCCGCTATCGGCATATGCACCCAAGTGGGTGTTTTACGCGGGCGTTAACGCTGCGAAGAAGACTGGATTCATGCCGGCGCTCCTCCTGCCGGCGGCCCTTGCTGGCGGGATTTTGCTCTGGCGACGGGACTGGCGCATCCCGTTGATGCTTTGTCTTCCTTTTGTACTTGCAATGGTCGCCTCTGCCTTCCAGCGCTATCCGTTCGCAGACAGGATGACCCTCTTTGTTGCGCCGACACTTTTCATCTGTGCCGGGGCCAGCCTCTCGGCAGCACTCCCATTTCGCGAATGGCTGTTGCGCCCCATCGCGATCGCAATTTTCTGTGTGCTCATATATGCTCCAGCAAAGAGCGCAGCAGCCATGTTCATCTATCCGAGTCGGTTCGGGAGGGAGGAATTTCGAGGCACCTTCCTGGATGTAATTGGCTCTGGCCGGTGCCCGGACCATATTTTTGTATATCAAAAGGCCGCGATACAA
>JBEKOZ010000353.1:0-5696 GCA_049521275.1 Bryobacteraceae bacterium
GAAGTGATCACTTCCGCGCGCGTCACGGCGATCAATCGCGAAGGCAATGCCTGGCGCGTTCACAGCACCGCGGGCGATTACGAATGTGCGCGCATCGTTACCTGCGCCGGTCTGCAATCGGACCGCCTCGCCGCGCTCACCGGCGCGAATCGAACCATCCGCATTGTGCCCTTCCGCGGCGAATACTACAAGATTCGGCCGGAGCGCCAGTACCTGGTGCGCAATCTCATCTACCCCGTGCCCGATCCGAAATTTCCATTTCTCGGCGTGCACTTCACGCGCCTGATTCATGGCGGCGTCGAAGCGGGGCCGAATGCCGTGCTCGCTCTGGCGCGCGAAGGCTACAGTTGGACCGACATCAATCCGCGCGACATCTTCGACGCGATCACCTTCAACGGACTGTGGCGATTCCTCGGCAAGTATCCGAAAATGTGCTGGCAGGAAACGCGCCGCTCCTTCAGCCGCAAGCTTTTTTGCGCGTCTCTCCAGCGCCTGGTGCCCGAAATTCGCCCGGACGATTTAAGCGAAGGTGGCGCGGGCGTTCGCGCCCAAGCCATGTCGCCCGACGGATCGCTGGTGGAGGATTTTCATTTCGTCGAAGGCCCCGGCGAACTGCACGTGGTGAACGCCCCCAGCCCCGGCGCGACGGCATCGCTGGCCATCGGCGAAGAAATCGCAAAATCGCTAAAGTAGCGACGCGTCCAGGTCTTCATGCTGATTTCTGACTCCTGACTCCTGACTCCTCAGAAATCGCGCCAGCGATTCCGGGGACCCTTCAAAGAACCGGTCGACCAGTTCCTTCACCGCGAACCGCCGCAATTCTTCGCGGCTCAACTTCGGAACATATACGAACGACCGCCCCTGCTTTCGGCGCGTCACGCCTCCGCGTTTTTCGAGGCGATCGAGCACCGTCATCACCGTCGTATACGCCAGCTTGCGATTGCCCACCAGGAAATGCCGCACATCGCGAACCGTGCCCTCGCCGATCCCCCACAGCGCTTTGAGACACTCCAGTTCCAATGGCGGCGGCATGTCTCGTTGGGAAGCCGGACGCCGCATGGCTCAGGAATCGCCGCCTAAGGCATCTTTCAACTTGGACGCAAACGGAGACGCCGCCGGCTCCTTGCGCTTCGGCGGATCCACAGCCGATTCCTGATGCTTCTGCTGCTCCACCGACCGCCGTTCAACCGAGCCGTGACCGAAGGGAGCGGTTTCCTCTTGAAGAAACTTACCCTTCTTCAGCACGCTCCGCTCCAGCGCGCTGCTGTATCCGGTCCACACGCCTTCAATCTGCCGGTCGCGCTCGATCAATCCACGCATACACTCCATCTTGGAATCGAGATTGTCCAGGTGATGCAGCAGCATCGCCTCCGGAAACAGCGGCACCTTCGGCGATCCGAATGCCAGCTCGCCGTGATGGCTGGCGATCAGGTGCAGCAGCAGTTCGCGCAGCTTGTCGGGAAAACCGGGAACCAGCCGCGCCTTCTCTTCCACCATCCGCAGGCCGATCAGGATGTGCCCCAGCAACTGCCCTTCGGTCGAGTAGCTGAAACTCCGCGCATATTTCAGCTCGCTGATCTTTCCGATGTCATGCAGAATCACGCCGCTCAGCAGCAGGTCCAGATCAATATCGGCGTAATGAGCCGCCGTGAATTTCGCCAGCGTGCATAAGGAGAGAACGTGTTCGATCAAACCGCCGATCCAGGCATGATGAATCGCCTTCGCCGCGGGCGCGGTCCGGAACGCCCTGGCGATTTCCTCGTCCGCGAACATCGCTTCGAGCAGAGCCTTCAGGTGCGGATTCCCGATGGAAGCGATCACGCCCTGCAACTCCCGGAACATTTCGTCCCGGTCGCGTTTCGACGCGGGAAAATAATCCGCAACGTCGATATCCGCTTCCACCACCGCCTGGATTTTGTGCAGCGTCAGCTGCGGACGGTTCTGGAAAACCTGCAACAGACCTTTCACCCGCACGAAGTCGTCCTGCGCGAACGTCTCGACGGCTTCCGCGGCGTTGTCCCACATCTTCGCGTCCAGCTCGCCCGTTCGATCGGCCAGCGTGAGCGAAAGATACAGGTCGCCCGACTTCTTCTGACGGACGTCCTTATGCTGAACCAGAAATGTGCCGGTGACGATCTGATCCGGCTGGAGATCGCTTACAAAAGGAGACTTCATTCACTACTTCGAGGACGAAACGCCGGACGTAGTCGTGTTCGTTCCGGGAATCGGAACCAGGCCGAGCAGTTTCTTGCGATGGCCTCGCGCCGCGACTTCCGCCTTCGTTACTGTTTCCGGCTTCAACGTCGCCGGATCGCTCCAGGTGGTATCTTTCCCCGGAGCGGCGCCGGTATCCTGCCAGCCTGGCTTGATCTCCAGAAACGCGACCTGGCGCATCTTGGTCTGGTACTCGCGTAGCGCCGGAACCATCCTGGGCCGGAACAGTTTGTCCTGAACGTCGTAGGAGACCTCTTCGAATTCCGCCAGACCCGCCTTCTGATGCTCTTCCACCTTGAAGATCGCGAAGCCGCTCGGATTTTCCACCTTGATCGGATCGGTAACGAAGCCGCGCGACTGGTTCCAGATGGCCGTCACCAGCTCCGGCTTCAGGTCTTCTTTTTGGAACGCCGGCATCTCGCCGCCTTGCGCCGCGTTCGGAGCGTCGGAGTTCGCCTGCGCCATCTCCGCGAACCGCTCGCCTTTGCGCGCTCTCAGCACCAGATCCTTCGCCTTCTTCTCCGCCGCGGCCACCCCGGCCGCATCCTTGCCCTCACTCGAAACAAAAATCTCGCGCAGGAACACCCGCTCCTGGCGCATGAACTCGTCTTTGTGGTCGTTGTAGTAGGCCTCGAGCTCATCTTTCTTGAACATGATCTTGCGCGAAATTTCCTCGCGCACCACTTTCTCCCGCAGCAGATTGTTCTTCAACTCGGCCTTGTAATCCTCATAGGGCTCACCCGTCTTCTCCACCACGAACTCCTGAAATTTTTCCGGATCCACAATCTTCGTCGTTCGCTGGATATCCAGAAGCTGCTTGTTGAGCTCGGTATCCACTTTGATATCCAGTTCCTTCGCCTTTTGGACCAGCAGCAGTTGATCGATTTTCTCGCGCAGAATATTCTTCGCTCCCTCGTTCAACGCGTCATTCAGCCGGACGCCGGAAAGCCCCTGCGACCGCAGTTCACTTTCCATCAGCTTCTTTTCGCGAATCATCTCCCCGCGTGTAACGATGTCGCCGTTCACCTTGCAGATGATCTCCTCCATCAGGGTGACATCGGCCCCATACAACGCGATCGCCAGAAAAAAGATACTCAAGCGCATAGTCTTAGTATAACCATCCTTAAAGATCCCGTAGCACGCAACCCGCCGCAATATCCCCAACATTTTCAGCGCCAAACCTGTCACCAATCCGCCACACTGTGCGCAGAATGCCAGCCGCGCTTTGTGGCGCGCGCCCCCGGCGTGCCGCGTCGCCACTCGTGGCGACGCCCGGTCCGGATTCCCCGCCTCACCCCGCCGACAGCCTCTCGATCGACTCCTTCACCGACTCCAGCACCGCCCCCGCCTCCCCATTCCCCAGCGGCAAACGTAAAACCCCCGCCGGCGTAAACTGCGCGCCCTCCTTCGACGACACCAGAGCCATCAGCTTCGCCGGATCGATCTTCGCGCCGGGATGAAACTTGATGTGCAGCGCGCTCCCGCGCCGGTCGATCGCCTCGATCCCCGCCCGCTGCGCCGCGGTCTTCAGCAGCGCGAACCGCACCAGCGTCTCCACCGCGTCCGGCACCGGACCATACCGGTCCGCCAGTTCCGCCCGCACGATCTCCGCCTGCTCCTCGTCCCGCGCATCCGCCAGCCGTTTGTATGCCCGCAGCCGCTGATGTTCGTCGGCGATGTAGTCCGCTGGAATGCGAATATCCAGTCCCAGATTGAGTGCCGAATGCACCTCCACCGGAACCTCGATCCCCTTCAACTCCTGCACCGTTTCTTCCAGCATCTTCAGGTACATATCGAATCCAACCGCCTCGATATGCCCGTGCTGCTCACCGCCCAGCAGGTTTCCCGCGCCGCGCAACTCCAGGTCCAGCGCCGCGATCTTGAACCCCGCGCCCAGGTCCGAAAACTCGCGCAGCGCAGCCAATCTTTTCCGTGCAATCTCGCTCAGCTCCGTATCCTGCGGGACCAGTAAATACGCATACGCGCGCCGGTTCGACCGCCCCACGCGCCCGCGCAACTGGTACAACTCCGAAAGCCCGTGCCGTTCCGAATTTTCAATGATGATCGTGTTCGCCAGCGGAATATCCAGCCCGTTTTCGACAATCGTGGTGCACACAAACACGTCGTATTCATGCCGCATGAACCCCAGCAGTACCCGCTCCAGTTCCTGCTCGCCCATCTGCCCGTGGCCGATCGCGATCCGGCAACTGGGAATCAATTCCTGAATCGCCGCCGCGCGCGAGAAGATCGAGTCCACCCGGTTGTGCACGAAGTAAACCTGTCCTCCGCGGCTCATCTCCTGCTCGATCGCCGTCTTCACGATATCCGTATCGAACTTCGCCACCACTGTATGAATCGCCAGGCGATCCTTGGGCGGCGTTTCAATCACGCTCATATCGCGAATGCCCAGCAGCGACATGTGCAGCGTGCGCGGAATCGGCGTCGCGCTCATCGTCAACACGTCCACGTTCTTGCGGATCTGCTTCAGCCGCTCCTTGTGGCGCACGCCGAACCGCTGCTCTTCGTCCACCACCAGCAATCCGATATCGCGAAACTCGACATCCTTCGACAGCAGCCGGTGCGTGCCCACCGCTACGTCCACTCGCCCCAAAGCCAGTTCTTCCAGGCCGATCTTGATCTCTTTTGAGGTCCTGAAACGCGAAAACATTTCGATTTTGACGGGAAATGCCGCAAATCGGCGCTTGAAAGTCTCAAAATGCTGGAATGCCAGCACCGTAGTGGGCGCCAAAACAGCCACTTGCTTGCCGTCTCCCAACGCCTTGAACGCCGCCCGCATCGCGACCTCGGTTTTGCCGAATCCCACGTCGCCGCACAATAATCGATCCATCGGATGTGGCGATTCCATGTCGCGTTTGATCTCTTTCACGGCGCTTAGCTGGTCTTTCGTCGCGCCATATTCGAAGGAGTCCTCAAACTCGCGCTGCCAGTTCGAATCGCTCGAAAAGGAAAATCCCTCCGCCATGCGCCGCTCCGCGTAAAGCTTCAAAAGCTCGTCCGCCATGTCGCGCATTTTTGTCTTGACGCGAGTCTTCCGCGCCGTCCACGTCGCGCCGCCCAGCCGGTCGAGCGGCGGACCCTGCTCGCCCGCGCCCCGATACTTCTCCACCAGGTCCATACGCGTCAGCGGAACGTACAACTTCGTTTCGCCGGCGTATTCGAGCAGCATGAAGTCGCCCTTCTGCTCGCCCTGCACGATTTCGCGCAGCCCCAAAAAGCGGCCCACGCCGTGCGTCACGTGAACCACATAATCGCCCGGCTTCAAATCCGCCAGGTCCGCCGCGAACGCCGAGAGCTGCCCTTTGGTCAGACTTGGCCGCGCCACTAAATCCGAAGGATCGAATAAATCCTCAGACCCGATAAACGCAATCTTCGCGTCCGGAAAAATCGCCCCGCGCCGCACCAGCCCCTTGATCAGATAGGTGCTCGCCACCGGTCCAGCCAAGTACGCCCGCTCGGCCAAG
>JBEKOZ010000354.1:0-5682 GCA_049521275.1 Bryobacteraceae bacterium
GGAGATTCCCGCGCCTTGGAACGGCGTTGTCGCCGAGGGAATCCAACGTGGCATCTGCGAACTTGCTGCCCCGGGCCGGCGCAGGTTTGAGTATCGCACCAAGGCAAATTTCGAGCCTGGGTTTCATGTCGCCGTACTGCGCGAGGTGGAGGATGACGACAAAGAGTGATCGTCAGGCAAAAAACAAATTAGGCCGCTGATAAACGCGGATGGAGCCCGATCTAAGCGGTCTTGAGGTTCTTTTCTGTTGTTACGGCTCCGAAGCGGCGGTCGCGGCGCTGATATTCCTTGATCGCGGCGGCCAGGTCGGCTTCTGAAAAGTCCGGCCACATGCGGCGGGTGAAAACCATCTCCGCGTAGGCGCATTCCCACAGCAGGAAATCGCTCAAACGCTGCTCGCCGCTGGTGCGGATCAACAGGTCCACGTCCGGGCCCAGGCTTTTTGAAAACGCTTCCTCGGTCATGGCGCGATCCCTGCGGACCGCGTCGAGGATGGCCTGCCGCGAAGAATAGTCGATGGCCAGACGCACGCGCAGTTTTGAGCCGCTCGCGGTCCTGCGTTCCGAGTCTTCAAGCAGCGAGACCAGCGCCGCGGGCAGGCGGTCCCGGCGTCCGATGGCTTCGACGCGCACGCCGTTATCGACGCAGCGATCGGTTTCCCGGACCAGATAGTTGCCCAGCAACTTCATCAGCGCCGAAACTTCCTTGGCCGGCCGGCGCCAGTTGTCGGCCGAGAACGCGTAGAGCGTCAAAATGGAAATTCCCATGCCCGGCGCGGCTTCAATGGTGCGGCGGACCGCGTCCGCTCCAGTGCGGTGGCCGGCGATGCGCGGCAGCCCGCGCGCGTTCGCCCAACGGCCGTTGCCGTCCATGATGATGGCGACGTGCAGGCTCATGCGGAGGGTCCGGAGTCTCTTGGAGAGTCGGGCGGCCGCATCGCGCCAATGAGCGCTTCCATGTGGTCCAGGTACTTGTTCAAAGCCTTGCGGCCGGTCGCGGTCAGGGAATATTCGGTCTTCGGCATGCGGCCCTCGAACGATTTCATGCAGGCGATATATTTGGCTTCTTCCAGTTTGCGCGCGTGCACGCTCAGGTTTCCATCGGTGGTTTTGAGCAAACGCTTCAGGTCGTTGAAGGTGAGCGAGGAATTGGCCGCCAGCGCGCTGACGATGCCCAGCCGGATGCGCTCGTGAATCAGGCGGTCGAGATCGGGAATGGCGCCCGAAGGCTCGACGACGCCTAACGCCGGCCGGTCGATATTTTGTTTTGCCAGATTAGATTTAGCCACCGTATCGCCTCGCAATAATGAATCCGAATAAAATATGGAGTCCGCCGAAGCCGAGCCCCAGCCAGAGGTCGCCCCAGGCGGCCGGCGCGAAAGTCGCGAGCGCGCCTAAGATCAGGAAACAGGCGCCCATCACGGGCACGATGGGGACGGAAAACGCTCCGCCGGTGATGACGCCGGTGCCGTAGAGCATCAGCCAGACGCCGGGGATCGCGCCGGTTAATCCCGCGTTCCACAACACGACGGTCACCGCCGCGCCCGCGATCAGCGGAGGAACGAAGCTGAACACGAACTTGCGCGCCGGCGCCGACCACAAGGGCAATCCCGCCGCGCTCGCCTTGCGCCACATGGCCAGAATTCCCAAAGCGATCGCCAGCGCGCCTTCAATCAGCCAGGTTTCGAGCCAGGCGCGGGAAGTAGTTTGCCGGGAGGCCAGCAGCGCCGACGCCGTGGCAGTGAGGCCCATGGCCACGCCGCCCCAGCCGGGGACGGCCGTGAAGGACCCGGCTCGCTCCATCGTTTCACGGATATAGCGCAGGTTATCCAGCGCGTGGGTTTGGATCGGAATGGGTTCCGAGGGACGCTGGCGGATGGGTTGGACCGATGCCATGAATCGATCATAGCCGCGGGGAAGATTTCTGTCAAGTACTTTATTGTGAAAAGTCGATCAGTGGTGGAATTTCTTGCGCAGGTCGGGGGTAAACTCTTTCATCAGGTTCCGTCCGCCCTTAGCGGCCAGGTTGACGCTGCCCCACAGGAAGACGCGGCTGGCGCGTTGTTCCGAGGGCGGCTCCCAAACCTGCGACGCGATAGCCCAGGAGCCGTAGGCTCCGGCGATCTGCCCGAGGGCGATGGTTTTGCCGCCGTGGGTGTTGGAAACCGCCACGGTGGACTCGACGACGTTGCCGAAGCGCCTGAAAAAGCCGCCGTCGCCCATGCGGGTATAGCGATTGTCCTCTTTATGAATGGTCGAAAATCCGAGCTCGATGGTGTTGTTAAGGAAATACTGCGCGTACTGCGAACCGAGGCGCTCGGCGAACGCGGTTTTGGTGCGGCCCCATTCGTGCGGGAAATTGCGCGCCTCTTCGAGACCCGCAATCAGCACATTGGAGATTACGGCGGAGGGGCGCACCAGCGATTTCAGATATTCCTTGACGCGATCCTTGCCCTCGAGAGGCGCCGGTTGGGGGGCGACAGCGTTGGCGATCGCTTCCACGGCCGGAGCGATGTCCTGGGCGCGGAGGGAGATTCCCAGGCACAGAAATAGAGCGGCGAGCTCGACGCGGAGAGTCAGAGTCAATCCTCCGTAGTATAACGCGATCGGCCGGGTTAATTTTCAGTGGGGGTTTTTTCGATGTGGTCGATCACCAGAACGTCGACCATGATCTTCCGCGGCTCGAATTTCAGGCCGAGTTGCTGTTGCACCGCATTGAAGAGGCTCGGTCCCTCGGGCTTAATCGTCCAGTTCAGCGACATAACGTAATATCCCTTCAAACCGGTCGCGTCGCTTACGGGAAACATGGCGTTCATATACGCGACGAACTGCGCCATCGAAACGGGGGGTGCATTCGGAACTATGAACCGGCCCAGAGGGTTGTCGGGATCCTCAGGGGGAGGGATTTCGGTCGACTCCTTTATCTTTGGTCCGTTCTCCGCGACCACCAGATCGTATCCTTGCATTTCTTTCTTCTGGTAATGGAACGTCATCTTGAAACGCTCGGCCAGCAGAGCCTGCAGCATCAATCTGAATTGGTCCCGGGTAATTCCGTCCGGGACCTTGGCGCGGATGTTGAACCGCGTGAACTTTATCAAATCCGGACCTGAAAGCCGATAGTCGGGGAGATCGAACGCCTTGGCTACCAACATGCCGAGGGTGGCGCCGGCTCCGGTGAACAGGCCAGGAGTTTTGGTTCCCGGTCCGCCCAGCAGGCGGAAGGACGCGTCTTCCGTCGGCTCGATCGTCATCGCTTCGAACCTAGGCGACTGCCCAGCCGCGACGCTTGCCACGATCACGACGATGCCCAGGGTCTTTAGCACGAGGGAGCTTCTACCTTAGTTCTCAGTGGGAGTTTTCTCGATGTGGTCGATCACCAGAACGTCGACGGTGGTTTTCTTCGATTCGAGCTTGAGGCCGAGCTGCGCCTGGAGCGCTTCGAATATGGTGGGTCCGCTGTCGTCGTCCGATGGCCGCCGTCCCCGTTCGTTGAGCCACTTCAGGATGAAATCGTACTTCCCTTTTAATCCGGTGGCGTCGTCGACCGGCTGCCCCACCATGGAGGCCACGTATCGGGCCAAATCCTCCATGGTTGCGCCGGTGAAGCGCTGGACCCAGCGGGGGCCCTCCATGTCCGTGATCCATGCGCGGCCGGGCGGGAGAATGGGGAATCCATCTTTATCCAGCTTTCTGGCGGGACGCGGCGGCTTGGGCGCGTCGGAATCCTCGGGCGGAGGAGGCTCGGCCTCCTTGAGTTTGGGACCGTTCTTTGCGACCACCAGATCGTAGGCCGGCAGCTGCTTCGGCTCGTGATGGAAGGTCATCTTGAAGCGGTCGAGGAGCAGGTTCTGCTGCATCCATTTAAATTGCTCTTTGGTGGTACCCTCCGGGACCCTGGCGCTGATGTTGAATCGCGCCGTGTTCATCCAGGGCGGGCCTGAAACGCGATACCAGGGGAGGTCGTAGGCGATGGTGACCAATTCGAACAGCCGAGCGTTGTCGCAGGTGAACAGGCCAGGGTCTTTAGTCCCAGGCCCGCCGGCCACGCTACTGCCGTTCAGGCGATCCGCCGCCGAGGGCTTGATCGACGCGACTTCGAACTGCGGCGTCTGCGCCCACGCGCCGCATGCCACGATCAACGCGATGCTTGCGATTCTCGGCATTGCAATGGGATTTTATCTAATTCTCGGTGGGGATTTTCTCGACGTGGTCGACCACCAGAACGTCGACCAGGCCTTTTCTCGATTCGAGCTTGAGGCCGAGCTGCTCCTGCACCGCTCTGAGCATGTTGGGGCCGCTGTCGTCGGTGGCGGGTGCGCCCGCGGTTTGCTCGATCCACTTCAGCGCGAAATCGTATTTTCCTTTCAAGCCGGTCGCGTCCGTGACGGGCCGTCCGAGCTGCTGCGAGAAAAGTACCGCGAGCTCATCCATGGTCATTTCGGCTTCCCGCATGGCGGAGTGGCCGTCCGCTGTCTTGATATACGCAAGCTCGCGGCTGAGAGGAAGAATGGGGAATCCGTCCGCGTCGACGGTGAATCCAGCGGGCTGCGCGGAGTCTGACGGGCCGGCCGACTCCTTGAGCTTAGGGCCGCTTTTCAGGGCGACCAGCTCATACACCTGCATCTCCTTTTTTTCGTAATGGAACTTCAGCTTGAGACGCTCAGTGAGCAGATCCTGCATCATCAAACGGAACTGTTCCCTGGTGGCGCCTTCGGGGATTTTCGCGGAGACGTTGAAGCGCTCCGACCGCATCCAGACCTGCTCCGCGAGCTGATAATCCCGGAGGTCGAATGCCTGGCGGAGGAGCATGGCCATGCCGCAGTTCTCACAGGTGAAGAGGCTCGGGTCACTGGTTCCCGGTCCGCCGCGCGACCCGACGCGGATCGGCCCGCTGACCGGCCGGGAGGGCTTGATGGAAGCGACCTCGAACTGCGTCTGAGCGGCGGCCGAGAGGATCAGGAGCGCGGTGATTGCAGCTTGTCGCACGAGGGTATTTTATCGCAACCGCTCCCGATGGCCGCGGCTCGGTAAGGCGTTCGCGCCCGTAGAGCCGCGACCATCGGGAGCGGTCGCGTCCTCTCGACGTACGTTCATTCGCTGTTAACATAGTCTGTTGGCCATGAAAGCCTTGTTTGACGTGCTTGCGCCGGGTGATCCGGATTACGAGCTTGCTTCCGCGATCGATCCGGATCGCCTGCCGGCGCACATCGCCATCATTATGGATGGCAATGGGCGCTGGGCCAAGCGGCGCAATCTGCCGCGCGTGGCGGGGCACAAGGCGGGGATCGAACCGGTGCGCATCACGGTCGAAACCTGCGCGCGGCTGGGGCTGAAGGCGCTGACGCTGTACGCATTTTCGGTCGAGAACTGGAAGCGGCCGCGGGCCGAGGTCGAGATGCTGTGGCGCCTGCTGCGCCTCTACCTGCGAGCGGAGCTGCCGGATATGACGCGTAACGATATTCGCTTCGCGGCGATCGGACGCATCGAAGCACTGCCCGATTTTGTGCGCGCGGAGCTGGAGGAAACGGTTCGCGCCACGGCGGGAAATCGCGGGCTGCAAGTGAACCTGGCCATCAACTACAGCGGACGCGCGGAACTGGTGGATGCCGTCAAATCCCTGATCGAGGATGCGCGGCGCCAGCAGATTACGATCGACGAAGAGGCCATTGCGGCGCGGCTCTAC
>JBEKOZ010000355.1:0-5682 GCA_049521275.1 Bryobacteraceae bacterium
ACTTGTTGTATTGATTCGGAGTGTAATACCAGCCGTAGCCGCCTCGAAGCTGGAGCTTGCCCTTTGGATTCGGCTTCCACGCGAACGCCGTGCGCGGGGCGAAATTATTCCTATCCGGTTTGATCAACGACGACGGGTAAGTTCCGCCATAAGGACCGGTTTGCCCCGGCAGCACCTGCGCGACCCCGGAGAAGTCGGGAGCAAAATCCAGATTCACGGCATGCCCGTACTTCTCAGACCATGGCTGGAAATATTCATAACGGACGCCGAGGTTCAGGCTGAGCCCGGTGGCAACCCGGTAATCGTCCACCACGTACGCGTTCATCCCATTGCTGCGGTAATAGGTGGTCGAATTCCCGGTCTGGATGGCGCTCGTTTCCGGGGTTCCCAACAGGAAATCGGCGAAGTCGTATCCGGTATTGGGGACTGCCGCGCCGTTCACATATTGGGCGGTCTCCAGGCCGGAGAAGCTGAAGGCGCCGCGGCCGTTGGCGTCCGTATCCAGGTTGTTCAGATAATGCGTGATGCCGCCGCCGAAAGTGAAATTGTGCTTGCCCTTATGCCAGGTCAGCGTGTCGGCGATGCCGAAATTCTCCACCGCCTGGCGCTTCGCGACGGTGTCCGACAGGGAGCTGAAGTCCTTGAAACTGAGGCTCGACGGACCGTAGTTGGCGGGTGTTTGAGAAGCTCCTTCAATTCCCAGATCCTGGGCGACGTTTTGCCCCAGGGTTTCGAAATACGGCGTGACGATGGTGGTTTGCCGGTTGAAACTCAAGATCACCGATTCGAAGCTGCGCGTGCCGAACCGGTGCCGCCAGGTTGCGCTCCCGTTGAATCCGTTTCCGCTGCCGGTGTCGCAGCAGCCGAAGTACTGCTCGGTTCTGGAGTTGTTGCCTTGCCAGTTGACGACGAAGGCCAGGTTATCCTTCGGCGTGACGGTCGCGTTCAGCCTGGTATTGAGTGCCTGCGTGTTGGTGGGGTTGGCGGTGACCAGCCGGTAATCCTGATTAATCGATCCGACCGCCTGATTGGGCGGCGGAATAAACTGGAGCAGCCCCATCGATATGGTACTGATGCGGCCAGGTGGAATGATATTTCCCGGGAACGGCGCGCCGGTGGTCGGATCGTAAATGATCGAGCTGATCGACGAAAAATTGCCTCCCTCGAGCGCCGCGTTCGGCAAGCTAAAAGGCTGATCGACACCGTTGCGCAGCAGGTTGCCCGTGTAATTGAAGAACCAGGTAATCTTGTCGAAGTTGAATAATTTCGGAATGGCCAGCGGTCCGCCCGCCGAGACGCCGAATTTGTTCTGCGAATAGGAGGCCTTGGGCGCAGGCAGCCCGTCGACAGAGAACGGCCGCGCGTTCAGCACCGAATTTCCAAAAGTGTAGAACAACGATCCCGTAAGGCGGTTGTTATTGCTGCGCCGGTTGCCGATGAACGCCGAATTGCCGTTGCGATCGCGCGGCACGCCTCGTCCGCCGCCGCCTCCGCGCCCGCCAGGTCCGCCCGGTCCGCCGCCTCCTCCGCGGCCACCGCCGAATCCGCCTGGACCTCCACCGGGTCCGCCGGCCATCTGCGGACCACCTGGCCCGCCCATTCCGCCGGGGCCGCCGTAGCCTCCGCCGCCGCGCCCGAAATCGCCGGGCTGAAAGTCACCGCCGTTGGTTTGTACGCCCGTGCTCATGCTTCCCTGCGCCAGCAGCGATTGATCCGCTCCGCTTGCCGTAGCCAGTCCGGGAGGAGCTTCCGGTGACGCCGACATGTCGATCAGAGGAGCGTCGGCTTCCTCGGCCGCCTGCGCGCCTTGTCCGCCGCGTCCGCGCCCCAACTGCGAACGATCGCGGAGAGCCAGCGTGAAATCGATTTTGGAGGGAGTCGCGCCGATGGTGATTTCTTTGCGCGCGGTGGTAAATCCGAACATCTCGACCGTCACGGTCCAGGCGCCTGGAGCGAGTCCGTCGATCTGATAGGCGCCATTATCATCGGTTAATGTGCTCAGGGCTTTGTCGCCCTGCGTCGCTTTAACCACGGCTCCGGGAATGGGTTGCGGCGGGCTCCCCGCCGTCACCACTCCGGACTGCCCCAGTGCAATTGCTTGAAGCGCCGCGAAACACACGCCGGCCAGGGCCAGATTTTTCAAGTTAAGAATGACGAACCCCCTCTAACCGGCGTGCTGCTTGAATTTCGATGGTCTACTGCCTGGTGAGGGTCATTTCGCGCGGGCCGCGGCCCGTCTCAACCGATAACTTCATGGTGTTGCCGTCAACCTTTCCCGAATACTTGAAGGTCATCGAGTTTCCGCCCATTTCCCGAGTGACTTCAAAATAGATCTTGTCGCCATCTACTTTGCCGTTGGCAATATCCGTATCGCCGTTGCGGCCGGCGGATTTGCCGGTCAGGGCCGATCCGTCCTGCTTGAACGTGAAACTCGGCGCTGGGCCCTTGGCGCCGGGTTCACCCTTCCAGGTTCCTGTTACATCGGCCGCCATGGCCATTACCGTCGAGAGCGCGAACAGCGCGCACAGAGAAATCAGTTTCTTCATATTTCCACCCTTAATCTGTATCAGTGTTTACGAACGTACGTACTAAAGATGACCCACGGCGGGTAGAAGTTACACCAGCAGTTTCAACATCTCCCGGCCGATCAACTGCCATTTAGCATAAAGACGCTGGTTCGTCTGCCGAGGATGACACCCACGGCAAGTTTTTGGAACACAATACCTTATGGTAGTTTGGTATGTTCGGCTGGACATTGAGGAGGCCTCTATGGAAGCCCTGGGGATGGTGGAGACCAAAGGTTTGATCGGTGCGATTGAAGCCGCCGACGCGATGGTGAAGACCGCCAAAGTGGTGCTCACCGGGAAAGAATACATCGGCTCCGGCTTCGTGACCGTGACGGTTCGCGGAGACGTGGGCGCGGTGAAAGCGGCCACCGATGCCGGAGCCGCGGCCGCCCGCCGCGTGGGAGAACTGATCGCCGTCCACGTCATCCCGGCGCCGCACGCCGACGTCGAAAAGATTCTGCCCGGCGCGAAGAAATAAACGCCCTCGCCTGAAATGTTGCAGGATCAAGACCTCCTCTCGATTCAAGAGGTCCGCGCCAAGCTGGAACTTGCCTACGCCGCCTGGACCCGCTACCGCTCCGTCTCGCAATCCGCGGCCGACGCCATTGTCGAAGCGATGGCCGCCGCCGCCCGCACCCACGCGCAGCGCCTGGCCGAACGCGCGGTCGAGGAAACCGGCTACGGCAACGCCCGCGACAAGTTCACGAAAAACATGCTCGCGGCCGACATCCTGCCGAAGCGCATGCGCGGCATGCGAACCCTGGGCGTGCTGCGCGAAATTCCCGACCAGAAGCTGGTGGAGATCGGCGTGCCGATGGGTGTGGTCGCGGCGATTCTGCCCACCACCAATCCCACGTCGACCGCGATTTACAAGACGCTGATCTCATTGAAATCCGGCAACGCGATCGTGCTCGCGCCGCATCCACGCGCCCGTGCCTGCACCTGCGAAACAGCCGCCGTTCTGGCCGAGGCTGCCGTAAAGGCCGGCGCACCCGATGGTTTGGTCCAGTGCATTACGACGCCAACGGTCGAAGGCACCAACGAGCTGATGCGCCATCGCCGGACCGCCGTGATTCTCTCGACCGGCGGAGCGGGTATCGTGCGCGCGGCCTATTCGAGCGGCAAACCCGCTTACGGCGTCGGCCCCGGCAACGTCCCGATTTTAGTTGATGTTTCGGCGAACATTCCCGAAGCGATTGCGAAAATCGTCGCGGGAAAATCCTTCGACTATGGAACGCTGTGCTCCAGCGAGCAGACGCTGGTCGCCGAACGATCGCTGCGCGAACCCATTCTCGCGGCGCTCAAAGCCAATCGCGCGCATCGTTGCGACATCCCGCAAACCGCCGCGCTCGACCGCCTGCTGATCACGAAAAACTTCGGCATCAATCCCGAGTGCGTCGGCCAGTCGCCTGAAAAGATCGCGCAAATGGCCGGGTTTGAGGTCGCGAAGGACACGAGCATTCTCACCGTCGAGATCGGAGGCATCGGCCGGGAGCATCCTCTGTCGGCCGAAAAGCTCTCGCCCGTTCTGTCGCTTTATTTCGTCCCCGATTTCGCCGCCGCGCTCGACGCCTGCGAAGCCGTGCTGCGCTTCGGCGGCCTGGGCCACACCTGCGGCATTTACGCGGCCGACGACGCGCACATCCGCCAGTTCGCGCTGCGCATGCCGGCCTATCGGGTGATCGCGAATGCGCCCGCGCCCACCGGCTCGACTGGAATTTCCACCAACCTGTTTCCGGCCATAACGCTCGGCTGCGGAGCGATCGCCGGCAACTCCACCAGCGACAATGTCAGCCCCCTTCACTTGATCAACATCAAGCGCCTGGCGTATGCTGTCGATGCGACCGCATTGCCGGACACAGTCATGGATATCGATCCAAAAAGTATCGACCGCGCCCAGATCGTTGTCGCCGTCGAGCGGTTTCTGGCCAACAGGAGTCCTGCGCCAAAGGTGGAGCGTCAGGAAGCTCAGTCGGTCACTGACTTCGTCTGCGAAGACGACGTGCGCAAGGCCATCGCGCAATCCAAGAAGATTTTTATCGGACCGAAAACCATCGTGACGCCGTCGGCTCGCGACCTGGCCGGCACTCATGACATCCTTATATTGACGAAGAAATGAAATCAGACACGTGAAGCTAAATCTTGATTCCCTTCGCGCCGAGATCGAGAGCTACCTCGAAACGCACGGCATCATCGCTTTTCACAGCCATCCCCGCTCGAGCGACACCTCCGCCCCTGTTTATTGGGATACCGACAGTCACCCCGATTACAAAATGTTCCTCGCCGCGGCCGAATCGGCGGGCGCGAAACTGGTGACCATCCATGCCCGCGAGTTTAACGAGGACATTTTGGAGGACGCCATCGATCACGCCTCCTCCGCGAATCTTCCGCGGGAGGAGCGCCGCGCGATTGAACTGCGCCTCAAGGAAATGCGCGGCTATCTCGGCTTCACCTGCCAGATCGAATTGTCCTTCGACCTGGCCCCGCGCGTCTACGTCTTCGACCTGCGCACGGAATGGTTCGACGATCTGAACGATCTGCTGGACCGCGTCGACGAGGCGCAGCACAAATCCGAAGGCGATCCGCCCCTGGGCGGCGGATATTTCTCGAAAAATTAGGAGCCTCTGGCAGGGCATACCCCCGCCCCACACAATGTCACCAAACCGAGCCGCGACCACAGGGAGCGATCCCCAATGAATTGGTCCGTCGCGCCCACCGATCCCTCCGCCGTGTCGGCGCTCGCGCGTGCCCTTCATCTCAGCCCGCTCGCCGCGCGGGTCCTGTGGGCCCGCGGCTATCGCGATGTTCTCGATGCCCGCCGCTTCCTCGCGCCCTCGCTCGACGATCTCTACGACCCGTACCTGCTCAAAAGCATGCCCGAGGCGGTCGAGCGCGTCCATCGCGCCATCAAACAAAACGAGCCTGTTCTGCTTTACGGCGATTACGACGTCGACGGCACCTCTTCGGTCGTCATTCTGAAAAAAGGAATCGAGCTGCTGGGCGGACACGTGACGTTTCACGTCCCTCACCGCCTACGCGACGGCTACGGCATGCGCAGCGACGTGGTCGAGGACGCCGCTTCGAAGGGCGTGAAACTCATCGTCAGCGTCGACAC
>JBEKOZ010000356.1:0-5676 GCA_049521275.1 Bryobacteraceae bacterium
GCTGAGCTGGCTGGCGAGATTCAAGTTGGCGGACCGATCCTGGCGCAAAGCCTGACCGAGGCCGGTCTTATCGATGAGTATCAACTCTACCTCCGCCCCGTCGTGCTTGGTGGTGGCGCGCCGTTCTTCGCCGGCCCCCGGCCGCCGCTCCACCTGGTGGCCAGCGATTTAATCGCCGATGACTTGATTCGGTTGACGTACGTTCCTGCTTAATCGCTCAGAAATTCGTTTGAGATACTGAAGCCATCATGCCCATTGCTCTCAAGAATCAGACCGTGCTGGTGGTCGGTGCGTCCAGCGGAATTGGCCGGTCGATCGCGGTTCACTTCGCGCGCGAAGGAGCGAATGTGATGGCGTCGGCGCGGCGGCAGGATCGTCTGGAGGAGTTGCAGAAAGAGCTGGCCGAGGAGAACCTGGACATCGCGATTGCGATCGCGGACGCGACGAATCCGGAGGCGATGGAGGAGCTGGCGGCGCGGACCGTGGCAGAGTTCGAGAAGATCGACATCCTGGTTTATGCGACCGGCACGAATACGCTGGACCGGTGGCTGCCGAAGCTGAGCGCCAAGACCTGGGACGAAGTGGTCGGCGTGAATCTGAACGGAGCTTATTACGCGACGCGCGCGGTGTTGCCGGCGATGCGCGAGCGGAAGAGCGGGCACCTGATTTATATCGGGTCGATTTCGGGAATCGTGCCCGATATTTCGGGCGCGGCTTATCAGGCGTCGAAGCGGGGGATGCTGGGGCTGGCGCATGCGATTCGCGTGGAGGAAAAAGAGAACGGCATCCGCACTTGCGTGGTGTGTCCGGGACTGGTGGACACCGAGATTCTGGAGAAGCGTCCGGTGAAGCCGCCCGCGGAGACGCTGGCGAAAGCTTTGCAGGCGGATGACGTTGCGGAGGCGGTGCTGTTCGTCGCCAAGCTGCCGGCGCGCGCGGCTGTGCCGGAGATGCAGATCATGCCGACTTTGCTGTAGGCGGACGCCGGCTGAAGCCGACGCTGATCAAGGCTGCGAAAAAAGTCGTAGGGATCGCTCCCTGGGGTCGCGGCTCGGTAGGCGATTGATTTTAGGTAATGCCGATTCCCAGCCGAGACCATAGGGAGCGATCGTCCGACGTCGACTGAAGTCGACGCTGCAAGCTGAAGCTCGCGCCACCACACAGCAAGGCGTCGAGACGAGTCTCGACGCGGCACGCAGGAGTGCGTGCGCCACTGTCTTAGTAACGGACTTCTTCCAGGAACAAGCCTGCGGAGGGGGCGGTCCAGGAGGCTACGTCCAGAGTGGCGTCTTTCTTTCCGGCTAACAGGCTGCGGAATTGGTCCAGTGTGATTTCGCCCAGGCCGACTTTGACCAGCGTTCCGGTCAGGCGGCGCACCATTTTCCATAAGAAGTGAGACGCTTCGATGCGAAATACTACCATGTGACCGTCGATGCCCACTTCGGCCGAATTCACGACCACGGTGGTCGGCTCGCCGGGACGCGAAGGGTCGGGGGCGCAGAAGCGGACGAAGTTATGGCGCCCGGCAATCAGTGCGGCGGCGGTTTGCATGGCCTGCACGTCGAGCGGCTCCTTGATCCACCAGGCGAATTTCTTGGAGAGCGCGGCTTTGCGGATGGAGATCTGATAGAAATAGACGCGCGCGGTGGCATCGTGGCGGGCGTGGAAGGTTTGCGGCACGGTCTCGCATTCGACGACGGCGATGGAGGAGGGGAGCTTGTCGTTCAGCTCGATCATCAGGTGCGCGGGCGTGTATTTGCGGCGGGTATCGCGAACCTTGATGTGCGCGACCTGGCCGAGGGCGTGGACGCCGGCGTCGGTACGGCCGGCTCCCTGAACGTCGACGGCGACGCCGAACAGCTCGTCTGAGACGCGCTGCAACTCGCCTTGCACGGTGCGCGCGTTGTTCTGCACTTGCCAGCCGGAAAACTTCGAACCGTCGTATTCCAGAGTCAATTTAAAGGTCATGGAACCGACATTATTGCGTATCGCCGCCAAATTTGCGAGGCTAAGGCAGTTTCTTCATCCACAGTCTCCGGGAAACGTTGCATTCAAAGCTGTTTCCTGAATGGCACCTTAGCTGCATTGTAAAGAGACGCAGCGTTTTGAGAGGAGAAATTTCTATGTTGAGCTGGGCAGTAACTTTCTTTATTGTCGCGTTGGTGGCGGCGCTCCTGGGCTTTACGGGAGTAGCGGTGGCCTTTGCCGGAGTCGCCAAGATTTTCTTTATCGTATTCCTGGTGTTGTTCCTTATTTCGCTCATCGCGCACACCGCGCGAAGAGTTTAGGCGCGGGCGAAGTCTATGAATCCTTTGTGCGCGTCGGTATCCAGCAGTTTGACGCGCACCTGATCGCCGACATCGAGGCCCTGCTCGCCGTGCACCACGCGGCCTTCGGCAGGCGGATCGACGATGCGCACAAAGGTTCCATTAGGCGTCACACCGGTCACGACACCTTTGAATGTTTCTCCAATATGGGTGCTGAGCGCCACGGCGGCGATGCGCTTCTTCATTTTGCGCTCGACTTTGCGGGCGGCGTCTTCGCGCAGGGTACAGTTGCGCGCGATGACGTCGAGTTCTTCGGCGGTGTACGCGTCGGTTCCCCACTTGATTAATCTCTGCATTGCCAAATCCGCGAAGCGGCGGTTGGGCGCGGTGGCGTGCGTGTAATCGCGCACGGCGAGACCGAAATGGCCCTGCGGAGGTTCACCAGGCCGATTCACCACATATTCGCCCGGACCCATGAGTTTCACGATGGCCAGCGAGAGGTCCGGCGCATGCACGGGGTCGACGTCCTTGCGCTTCATCAGGAAATTGTTGAGCGCCGAAGAATCGGGCGCGGGCGGCAAGGTTTCGCCGAGCGCGGCGGCGAGTTCCACGATGCGCGGCCAGCGCTCCGGAGTTTTCACCACTCGGCGGATGGAAGGCACATCGATCGAGGAGAGCAATCGCGCGACGACTTCGTTGGCGGCGACCATGAAATCCTCGATCAATTCCGTGGCGCGATTCTTGAGCATGGTTTCGAGACCCGTGACTTGGCCGTTGACGATCGTCGGGGTTGTCTCGATGCTGTCGATGGTCAGCGCTCCGCTCTTGAAGCGCGCGGCGCGCAGGCGCTGAGCGACCTCATCCTGAAGCTGGAGCTGCTGCTGCAATTCGGCCGACGCGGCGACCTTGGGAGGAGCGTCGTTGGTCTTTTCGAGCCACGACCCAACGGCGTTATAGGTCAATTGCGCGCGGTTGCGCACCAGGGCGCGGTAGGCCTGGCCGGATTGAACGATGCCGGCGGGGGTCACCGAAAGGTCGACGATCACCGCGGGCCGGTCGGCATCTTCGAGCAGGGAGGTCAGATCGGTAGACAGCTCCTCGGGGAGCATCGAGAAAGTTTCGACGCCCGTATAAACCGAGGTACATTCCGCGGCGGCGTAAAGATCGATGGGGGTTCCTTTTTTAACCGAGCCATCGACGTCGGCGATGCCGATCAGGACGCGAGTGCTTCCGTCCGCCTGCCGCTCGGCGTATTCAATTTGATCGAGGTCGCGGGAGGTGTCGTTGTCGATCGACGACCAGAGCAGGTTTCGCATATCCTTCACCGCGGGCCCGGCCGCAACCGGAACGGCCACGCGGATGGATGCCAGTTGGGTTTCGATTTGAGGTGGAAAATCGGGATGGAAGCCGTTGGCGAGCATTTCCTCGTGGGCGGCCGCTTGCAGGTTTTCACGATTCATGAGTGATGAGCAAAGGGTATCATCCTCATGGCCGCGGAAAAATTATAAGGACGGAGGGGCGCACCGCTCCGTCCTTTATGGATTCAGCTACCGTTTGCTGCCAGCGTGCTCGGCACGATCTTGACTGCGGCCGACCCCGGCTTCCTGCTCCGTTGCCTGGTACGACTTCAGCCATTCGTCGGTTTTCTTCTGAGCCTCTTCCTTGGCCATACCGTAGCGCTCCTGGAGTTTGCCCACCAGGGCATCGCGCTTGCCGGCGATGACTTCGAGATCATCGTCGGTAAGTTTTCCCCAGTGTTGGCGGGCAGCTCCCTTCATCTGTTTCCACTTGCCACTCATTTGATCCGTATTCATAAGAACTTGACTCCTATTTTCAGGTTGCGGCCCGGCTTACTTAGCCGAGCCGGGTATTCCTTGAGCAGTCGCGGCACCGTTCATGCTTCTTCATCGACTTGCCGCGTTCGAGAGGCTACTGAAGAAACCGCTTCCTGCGGTCGCGGCTCGGTAAGCAATTGATTTCATGCGAGCACGGGAGCGGTCGGCATAAAGAGGGCGGATTCGGAACATTTTGCGGGTTTTGGGCAAGATTTGCTCGCAGGGTTAACCGTACAGTATAAGGATGGCGGAACAGTTCGGGATCCTGGTGCGGATCGCGGTCCTGGTGGTGGCGACGCTGCTGCCGTTGATCAATCCGGCGGGATCGGCGGCGATTTTTCATTCCATGACGCTGGGCATTTCCGATGCCGCGCGGCGGAAGATGGCATGGCAGATCGGCCTCAATTGTTTCTTCCTGGTGGTGGCCGCGACATTCATCGGGTCCTATGTCCTCGATTTTTTCGGCGTCTCGCTGAGCTCGGTCAGAATCGGCGGGGGCCTGCTGGTGGCCGCCAGTGGCTGGAAATTGCTGAATGCCGATGAGAAAATGGGGCCGCCGGTCACCGACCTGAAGAAGGTTGTGTCGCGGGCGTTCTACCCGCTCACATTTCCGCTCACGGTCGGACCCGGCACGATTTCGGCCGCGATCACCATCGGCGCGAGCCTGAAGGAGCCTGGCGTGGTTCTCTGGCAGAGCGCGCTTGCGAGCCTGGTGGGCCTGGCCGCGGTGGCGTTCACCGTCTATTTCAGTTTTAGATTCGCGGCGCGGTTGATCCGGTTCCTGGGAGCAACCGGCACCGTGGTGATGCTGCGCCTGTCGGCGTTCATTCTGATGTGCGTCGGGGTGCAGATTGTTACCAACGCGATCCTCGATATCGTGAAATCCGTAGTGCGACAATAGAGGTGCTTGGTCAAATACGGCATCTATTACGCGGCGGCACTGCTGGCGGGCGCGGCCGTGGTCACCTATATCGCCGGATGGATTTGGGCGCTGCCTTTCTTTATTTTGGCGGCATTTTGTTTGTACTTTTTCCGCGATCCGAATCGCGAAGTGCCCGCGGGACCGGTGGCGGTATCGCCCGCCGATGGAAAAGTGGTGGTGGTGAAGCCCGAAAACGGGGGCCAGCGGATCAGCATCTTTCTCAATGTGTTCGATGTGCATGTGAATCGCACGCCGATTCCGGGGCGCGTGACGGACATTCATTACCAGGAGGGTCAATTCCTGGTCGCGAGCAAAGAGGAAGCGAGCCATTCGAACGAACAGAACACCATTACGGTGGAGGGCACGGTGGCCGGGCAATCGACCCGCATTGTGTTCAAACAGATTGCCGGGTTGATCGCGCGGCGCATCATTTGTTATAAAAAACCTGGCGACACTCTGGCCGCGGGGGAGCGCGTGGGACTGATCAAGTTCGGATCGCGAGTCGATGTGCAGCTGGGCCCTGAATGGGAAGTGGTGGTGCACGTCGGCCAGCGCGTGTCCGCGGGGTCGAGCGTGATTGCGAGGCTGAAATCGTGAATCTGCGCGAACGCCTGGTCGATCCCAAGTCTCCGGAGCGCCGTCCGCGCCGCGC
>JBEKOZ010000357.1:0-5674 GCA_049521275.1 Bryobacteraceae bacterium
CGGCATAAAAACGCCGCCGGTCAAGGTGAGGGCAGGTCCGCAGAGGATCTCGGCTTCGTTTCCGCAAATGTTCGACGGGCCGATCGAGGACGAGTACAGGATGGTGGAGCAGAGCCTGGTGGACGTGAGCGCGGGGACGGTTCCGGGCATGACGACGCTGCCGCATCTGCATCAGCTTTCGGTCACGGGTCCGACGACGCCCGCGGGTGTTTCGGATACTCCGAGCCGGCGCAAAATATTCACCTGCCGGCCTACCGGGGACGACGAAATTCCGTGCGCTAAGAAAATTATCGCGGACCTGGCGCGCCAGGCTTACCGGCGGCCGGTCACGGACAACGATGTCGAAGGTCTGCTTGGCTTCTATCAGCGTGGGCGCGAGGGTGGGAATTTCGACACGGGAATCCGCACAGCCATTCAGGCGATGATCGCGAGCCCGCAGTTCGTATTTCGATTCGAGCGGACGCCGGCGGGCGCGGTTGCGGGCAGGAATTTCCACATCAGCGATCTGGAACTGGCGTCGCGCCTTTCGTACTTTCTGTGGAGCAGCGCGCCGGATGAGCAGCTGATAACGGCGGCGAGCCAGGGGAAGCTGAAAGATCCGGTGATTTTCGAGAAGCAGGTGCGGCGCATGCTGGCCGATGCACGCTCCTCCGCATTGACGGCGAATTTCGCGGGGCAATGGCTGCGGCTGCAAAACCTGAAGGGCGTGAGTCCGGACCTGCTCGAGTATCCCGACTTCGACCGGACGCTGGCGGACGCGATGAGGCGCGAAACGGAGCTGCTGTTTGACAGCATCGTGCGCGAGGACCGGAACGTGGTGGATCTGCTGACGGCCGACTACACGTTCGTCAACGAGAGGCTGGCCAAGCATTACGGAATTCCGAATGTGATGGGAAGCCGGTTCCGGCGCGTGAGCCTGACCGATCCGAATCGATTCGGGCTGCTGGGGCAGGCGAGCATTCTGACGATTACTTCGACGGCAATCCGGACTTCGCCGGTGCAGCGCGGTAAATATGTGATGGAGGTGCTGCTGGGCACGCCTCCGCCGCCGGCTCCGCCGAATGTTCCGGCTCTACCGGAGAACGCGGACAGCCGGACGGGCCATGCCGCCAAGTTTTTGTCGGTCCGGCAGCGGTTGGAGGAGCATCGCAAGAATCCGAATTGCGCGGGCTGCCATAAGCTGATGGACCCGATCGGGTTTTCGCTGGAGAATTTCGACGCGATGGGAGTGTGGCGCATGAACGACAGCGGATTCCGCATCGATGCGTCGGGAAAGATGTTCGACGGCTCGAAGCTGGATGGTCCGTCGAGTTTGCGGCAGGCGGTGCTGGGGCACTCCGATCTGTTCCTCGAAACTTTCGCGGGAAATCTTTTGGCGTATGGGATGGGGCGGGTGCTGGAACCGTCCGATATGCCGACTGTGCGCGCGGTGGTGAAGGAAGCGGGGCGGAACAATGAACGGTTCTCGGCGCTGGTTCTGGCGGTGGTGAGGAGCGTACCATTTCAAATGAGGCGGGCGGAAGAGAGCGCGCCGGGGGCTACTGAGGATGTCGTGGCTAACGCCGGCCAGGGGGCCGGCTGCGGACCGGGGGGTCCGCCCCACGTTGGGTGTGTGCATAACTAAGTGGAGAGCGGAATGTTTCTTACTAAAAAGCATTTGTCCAGACGCAGCGTGCTGCGGGGGATGGGCGTGACGATGGCGCTGCCTCTGCTGGATTCGATGGTGCCGGCGCAGACGCCTGTGCCTAAGGCGCCGACGCGCCTGGCTTGCATCGAGATGGTGCACGGGTCGGCGGGAAGCACGGGCGAGGGCACGAACAAACACTACTGGTCGCCGGAGAAAGTCGGCCGCGATTTTGAAATGAGCAAGTCGCTGGAGCCGCTGGCGCCCTATCGCGACTACCTGACGATCGTGAGCGATACGGATCTGCATCCGGCGACGGCGTGGGCGGCGGCCGAAGAGGGCGCGGACCATTTCCGGTCGAGCGCGGTGTATCTGACGGCGGCGCATCCGAAGATGACGGAAGGGTCGGATTATTTCGTCGGCACTTCGATCGACCAGTTGTACGCGCAGAAGTTCGGACAGGAGACGCCGCTTCCCTCGATTCAGCTGTGTATCGAGATGGTGGACGCGTCGGGCGCGTGCGATTACGGTTATGCGTGCGTGTACGCGGACACTATCAGCTGGGCTTCGCCGACGGAGCCGCTGCCGATGACGCTCGATCCGCGCATGGCGTTCGAGAATCTGTTCGGCGAGGGCGGGACGCCGGAGGACCGGCTGGCGCGGGGCAAGGTGAACAGCAGTATTCTCGACTGGATCGCGCAGGACGTGAAGCGATTGCAGAAGGACCTGGGGCCCGGCGATCGGAACCGGCTGAACGCTTATCTGGACGATGTGCGGGAGATCGAGCGGCGCATTCAGAAAATTGAAAAATATAATTCTAGCGGCGAGGCGCGGGCGTTGCCGGCGGCTCCGCTGGGTGTGCCGGATGCGTTCGAGGAACACGTGCGGCTGATGTTCGATTTACAGGCGCTGGCGTTCATGACCGATGTGACGCGAGTTTCGGCGTTCAAATTGAGCCGCGACGTGAGCGGACGCGTTTGGCCGGAGAGCGGCGTGAAGGTGCCGTTCCATCCTTGTTCGCATCACGGCGAGAATCCGGCGAAGATCGCGGAGTTCGCGAAGCTGAATCGCTATCACGTGAGCATGCTTCCTTATTTCCTGGAGAAATTGAAGAACACGCCGGACGGCGACGGGAATCTGCTGGACCATTCGATGGTGATGTACGGGAGTCCGATGGGCGACTCAAATGTGCATAATCACAAGCGCGTGCCGCTGGTGCTGCTGGGGCATGCCAACGGACAGCTGAAGGGCAATCTTCATGTGCGGACGGCGGACGGGACTCCGGCGGCGAACGTCCTGTTGACGATGCTGCACAAGCTGGGCGTGAACGTCGAGAGTTTTGGCGACAGCAACGGCGTGATTGCGATCTGAAGAGAGTAGCCGGTAGCCAGGAGCCAGTATGCGGATTCTTGTTGGACTGTTGACGGTATCGATGGTCGTTTGCGCTAGTGACGCGCGGTTATCGGAAGCGGCTATGCGCGGGGATCGCGGCGCGGTGGCGGGGCTGCTGAAGCAGGGCGCGGACATCGATGGGGCGCAAGGGGACGGGAGTACGGCGCTGCATTGGGCGGTGTTTAACGACGACCTGGAAACTGCGAAAATGTTGATCGCGGCGGGCGCGAACGTGAAGGTCACGACGCGCGAGGGCGCGATTACGCCGCTGTTCATGGCCTCAACAAACGGGAACGCGGCCATGATCGAAACGCTGCTCAAGGCGGGAGCGGACGTGAACGCGAAGAAGGCGAACGGAACGACCGCGCTGATGCTGGCGGCGGCGTCGGGGAGTGCGGACGCGGTGAAGATGCTGCTGGATCATGGCGCGGGCGTCGACGCCAAGGAGTCCGCGCACGGGCAGACGGCGCTGATGTTCGCGGCGGCGTTGAATCGCGACGGAGTGACGAAGTTGCTGCTGGCGCGGGGAGCCGATCCGAATATCGCGACGACGGTGCGCAAGATGGAACGGGTGCGCTTCGATCAGGACGGCAACGTGGTGGAGGATCGGCCGAGCGGAGGAAGAGGAGGCGGGCCTCCGAGATCGGAGGAGCCGCCGAGTCCCGAGGCTGCCGCGGCGTTCCAGAAAATGGCCAATGAGTCGCAGAAATCCGATCTGGATGCGCTGAGCCGTGCGATGGGGTTCAGGGAGTCGGAGTACCTGCTGGCCAAGATGAAGGTGCGGGCTGGAGATGTGGCGGCGCACGCGCCGAGACACGTCGGAGCGGAGTTCATGGGCGGCATGACGGCGCTGTTGTACGCGGCTCGGGAAGGGCACATGGAGTCGGCGAAGGCGCTGGTCGAAGGCGGGAAGGCGGACGTCAACGCGGTCAACGGCGACAAGATCAGCCCGATTGCGATGGCGATCACGAACGGACATCTGACGCTGGCGAAGTACCTGCTGGATCACGGAGCCGATCCGAATCTGGCGAGCGTGGCGGGGCTTGCGCCACTGTATGCGACGATCGACGTGCAGTGGGCGCCCAAGGCGTGGTTCCCGCAGCCGTCGACGGATCAGGAAAAGGTCACCTACCTGGAGTTGATGAAGGCGTTGCTGGATCGTGGCGCGAATGTGAACGCGCAGGTGGGCGAGAAGCCGTGGTTCCGGTCGTTCACCAACGATTACACATGGGTGGATCCGGCGGGGGCGACGGCATTCTGGCGGGCCGCGCAATCGAGCGACGTGGCGGCGATGCGCCTGCTGGTGGAGTATAAGGCCGACCCGAAGCTGGCGAATAAGGCGGGCGAGACGCCGTTGATGGCCGCGGCGGGCATCGGATGGGCGGCGAACTGGAGCGTGAACGCGCCGGTGCCGCTGGTGGACGCGGTGAAGTACTGCGTGGAACTGGGCAACGATGTGAATGCGGTGGACAATCGCGGCTACGCGGCGCTGCACGGCGCGGCGTACTTAGGCGATAACGAGATGATTAATTATCTGGTGACGAATGGCGCGAAGGTGGACGTGAAGAGCAAGGGCGGCGATTCTCCGGCCGATATGGCGAACGGGCCGACGCGGTTCGGGCAGCCGCATCCGGAGAGCGTGGCGCTGCTCGAAAAGCTGGGGTCGCCCAATTCGCACAACTGCCGGTCCGATCAATGCGTGGTGGCGGCGCGGGCGAGTATTTACGACCGTCCGCTGAGCGTGGCGGAACAGGCGGATAAGGATCTGCTCGATAAATTCGCGGTATCGCTGGGATTCAAAGAGGCGACGTACCTGGTTGACGGAGCGGGCCAGAGGCCTTCAACGCAGGATTAGCGAGCGGCATCCGGTATGATGGTCCCCATGCGCATGATCGGAATCCTGTTGCTGGCGTCATTTTTGGCGGGGGCGGCGCTCGCACAGGACGAGCCGGAAAAACAGGACAAGGGCAAGCGGCCGCTGACTGCGCCGACGAATTTGAAGGTGCTGAAGGTTTCGAGCGGCGCGGAAGTCGGGCAGATCATGCGCACGTTCACGACAGGGATCGGCGTGCAGTGCGTCTACTGCCACGTGCAGGGGAATTTCGCGAGCGACGAGAATCCGAAGAAGGAAATCGCGCGGCACATGATCTCGATAACGCAGCAGATCAACGGAAATTTTTCTGAGGGCAAGCTGCGGGTTTCCTGTTACACGTGCCATCGGGGCGAGCCGGAGCCGAAGACGGCGCCGGAGCCGAAGGCGGCGCAATAGTCGCTTAAAAGTGGAAGCGGTAGCGGAATTCGACGTAGATTTGCCGGGGATCGTTGAAGTGGAATCCTCCAAAGGTCAGGCTGTTATCGAGCAGCACGCGGCGATTCGCCACATTCAGCGCGGTCAATGAGATCCTGTAGCGCTCGTTCTCGCCAAAACTTTTTCCCAGGGAAATGTCAAACGTGGTGTGCTGGGGCAGATAGTTCCCCGGGTATTGCGCATCGGGCGTCCCGTTCGTGAAGCCCGAGCCGTAGTACACATTGGTCGACGCGAACGCATGCCCGGGAAGACTCGCATTGACACCCACGTTCAATGTATTTCGCTGATCATGATCCACCGGCAAAAGCTGCCCAAGCGGCGGCTCGCATCCCGCGGGGACGGGCGAAGGG
>JBEKOZ010000358.1:0-5645 GCA_049521275.1 Bryobacteraceae bacterium
GGCAACGCCCGGCAGGCCGCGCATTTTTACCGGTCGGCCTTCGGCATGAAGTTGACCGGCTATTGCGGTCCGGAAACCGGCATGCGCGATCGCGCCAGCTATGTGCTGGAGCAGGGGCAGATCCGCTTCGTGCTGACCACCGCGTTGCGTCCCGGCGGTCCGATCGCCGAACACGTCCGCCTTCACGGCGACGGCGTCTGTGACATCGCGCTCGCGGTCGACGATGCGGATTCGGCTTATCGTGAAACCACCAAACGCGGAGCGCGCGGCGTGCGCGAGCCGTTCACGCTGCACGACGCGTCGGGCGAGGTTCGCATGGCGTCCATCGCGGCTTATGGAGACACGCTGCACACCTTCGTCGAGCGCCGCAATTTCAAAGGACCGTTCCTCCCCGGCTTCGTCGCCGTCGACGGCCCCGATCCCGTGTCGCGCCCCACCGGCTTGAAGTACGTCGACCACATGGTGGGAAACGTCGGCTGGAATCAGATGAACGCGTGGGTCCATTTTTACGAAGACGTGATGGGATTCAAGCTGTACCAGACCTTCGACGACAAGGACATCTCCACCGAATACTCGGCCTTGATGTCGAAGGTAATGTCGAACGGCAACGGCCGCATCAAATTTCCGATCAACGAACCGGCGGAGGGCCGGAAGAAATCGCAGATCGAGGAGTATCTCGATTTCTACGGCGGTCCCGGCGTCCAGCACATCGCGCTCGGAACGGGAAATATCGTCGACACCGTGACGCGTCTGCGCGACCAGGGAGTCGATTTTCTGAAGGTTCCCAGTTCCTATTACCGCGAGCTGACGGCGCGGGTGGGCCAGATTGACGAGCCGTTGGACCGGCTGGAAGAGCTCGGCATCCTGGTCGATCGCGACGACGAAGGCTACATGCTGCAAATCTTCACCCGTCCGGTCGAGGACCGGCCCACGCTGTTTTACGAAGTGATCCAGCGCAAAGGCAGCCGCAGCTTCGGAAAAGGCAATTTCCGCGCGCTTTTCGAAGCGATCGAGCGGGAACAAGGCCTCCGCGGCAACCTTTAAGATTGGTGACAAACACCGCTCCCTGCGGTCACGGCTCGGTAAGCAATCTGAGCCGTGACCGCAGGGAGCGGTTCTTTTTCGAAGGAACCTTTGGCCCCCTCCACGCGTATGAATCTTCATGCGCACCCTAATCGGCGACCTCCGCTACGCCTTTCGGACTCTTCGCAACAGTCCCGGCTTCACTCTTGTCGCCATGCTCTCGCTCGCCTTGGGCATTGGCGCCAACACGGCGATGTTCAGCTTCGTCGACGCCATCCTGTTTCGGCCGCTGCCGGTGCACAGCGCGGGCTCGATTGTCGCGCTTCATTCCACGACGCCCGATGCGCAGCGCGACAACGTTTCCTATCCCGACTACGCCGATTTGCGGGACCACACAAGGACACTCGAGAGCGTCGTGTCCTTCAATTTTCTACCGGCGGGAATCAGCGCGAGCCGCGAAGCGCTGCCGCAAATGACCGTCGGCTACATGGTGAGCGGCAATTTCTTTTCCGACCTGGGAATTGACGTCCCCATTGGGCGCGGCTTCCGGCCTGAAGAGGATCGCCTAGGCGGCAATGATCTGGTCACGGTGATCAGCCACTCTTTATGGGAGCGTAACTTCAATTCCGATCCGAACGTGGTGGGCCGTACCCTGCGTCTGAACGGCGCCGAGTTCACCGTTATCGGCGTCGCTTCCCAGAATTTCAGCGGGCCGGAAGCGTATGTAGTGCCGGATTTCTATGTGCCCATCAATTCCTACCATCAGGCCGCGCCGATGGTGACCCAACAGGATTTCCTCACGTCGCGGAAGCTGAAGCCGCTCACCGTGCTTGCCCGGTTGAAGCCTGGCGTCAACATCAAAACCGCGCAGGCGGAGTTGACCATCATGGCGCACGCGCTGGCGGCGCAATATCCGGACACTAATCGCGAGCGTACCTTCACCATCCTGAGCTATTTCGACGATCGTTTTGAGGGGGACAAAATCGACGCCATCCTCAGCATCACTCTATTGGGCGTCACCGGGCTCGTTTTATTGATCGCCTGCGCGAACGTCGCGAATCTGCTGCTGGCGCGTGGCACGGCGCGCGTTAAAGAGATCGCGATTCGCATGGCCATCGGCGCGGGACGCGCGACCCTGGTGCGCCAGTTGCTCACTGAAAGCATGCTGCTCGCGCTGCTGGGCGGCGCGGCGGGAGTCGCGGTGGGATACGCGGGTGTGCGATTTCTCCAATCGGTCAAGCTCCCGGCCGACATCCCGCTCGACTTCGGCATCCGCATGGACTCGCGGCTGCTGGTCTTCAGCCTGCTGCTGTCGATCGCCACCGGCATTATTTTCGGCCTGCTGCCGGCGTTGCGCAGCACGCGCATGGACATGAATACGACCATCAAGGCCAGCGACCAGGGTCCCGGACGGCCCGGTTTCTGGCGCGGACGCCTCGCGGGGCGCAACATTCTGGTCAGCGCGCAGCTCGCGATGGCGGTGGTCTTGCTGGTCGCCTCCGGAATGTTCGTCCGCGGCTTCAGTGCAGCGCGCAAAATGGACCCCGGCTTCCGCATGGACCATACCCTGTTGGTTTCCTTCAACCCCAGCCTGATCCGCTACGACGAGGCCAAATCGCGCCTGTTCTACAAAGCATTGATCGATCGCGTGCGTACGTTGCCGGGGGTTACCGACGCGACGCTGGCGCAGAATTATCCGTTCAACAGTGCGGTGTCCATGCGGAGCGTGGTCGTCGACGGCTATCAGCCGCGGGCCGGCGAAGACAAGCCCATCGCCTTCTCGAACATCGTCGACGATCATTACTTCGGCATCATGGAAACGAAAATCCTGCGCGGACGCACTTTCGATTCCCGCGATACTGCTTCCTCGCCGCGCGTGGTGGTGATCAACGATACCGTCGCGAAGAGGCTGTTTCCCAATCGCGATCCGCTGGGCGCGCAGATGCGGCTCGACAATGCGAATGGACCTCTGGTGCAGATTGTCGGCATCGCGAAAACCGGAACGTACATCTACTGGGCCGAGCCGCCGCAGCTTTTCCTTTGGATACCCTCTACCCAGGACTACGATCCGCAGGTGACCTTGCAGGTTCGCACCGCGGGCGATCCGGCGGCGATGGCGGGCGCGATTCGCGATGCCGTGCGCGCCATCAACCCCGACATGCCGGTGTTCAGCGTGCGCTCCATGGAAGCGTTCTTTGACGCCAGGGCGATGCTGGGGCCGCGGCTCACCATGCAAATGGTAACGGCGATGGGATTGATGGGCCTGCTGCTCGCGGTGATCGGCCTTTACGGAGTGGTCGCCTATGCGGTCAGCCGCAGGACGCGCGAGATCGGCATCCGCATGGCCATCGGGGCCAATCCGCGCGATGTCCAGCGGATGATCCTTGGACAGGGGTTGACCTTTACCGCGATCGGCGTCGGCTTCGGACTTACCATCGCCTTTTTCGCGATGAACGTCTTCAGCGGTTTCATCATCGGGGTGAAGCCGCACGATCCGGCGATTTTCCTGACCGTCCCGGTCCTTCTGGCCGTGGTCATGCTCGCCGCCAGCTGGCTGCCCGCGTGGCGCGCCGCGAGAATCGATCCCACGCTCGCCCTGCGGCAGGAATAGCAGCGGCCGGTTGTGATAAGCTGTGCGCCGATGCCCAGTCGCAACGGCGCTACGTTCGCCATCGTCATTTTATTCCTCATTAACATCCTGAATTTTTACGACCGCAACGTTGCCGGCGCGCTGGTCGAGCCGATGCGCAAGGAGTTTCACCTCAACGACACGCAGGTCGGCCTGCTGGGAACTGCCTTCACGGTTCTCTACGCCATCATCGGCGTGCCGCTCGGCCGCATCGCCGATTTGTGGAGCCGCAAGCGCCTCCTGGCCGGAGGCATGGTGATCTGGGGCGTGCTCACGGCGCTCGCCGCGGTGGTGACCAGCTACGGCGGCCTGATGGTTTCGCGCCTCGGCGTGGGGGTCGGAGAAGCGGCCTGCGCGCCCACCGCCACCAGTTGGATCGGCGATCTGGTCGCGCCCACGAAACGCGCGCGCGCCCTGGCGCTGTTCATGCTCGGCGTGCCGGTCGGCGGCGCACTCAGCTATTTTTTCAGCGGGCCGATCGCTCAAGCCTACGGATGGCGCATGGCGATGGTGATCGCCGCGGTCCCCGCGTTTCTGCTGTTGCCGGCGCTGCTGCTGCTTCATGAACCGGAGCGCGGAGCGTCGGAAACGCAGGCATACAAAGAGGCGCCGGCCTCCATGTTCAGCGTTCTCCGCATCCCGACCCTGTGGTGGATCATCGCCTCCGGCGCGCTGATCAATTTCAATATGTACGCCATCGGGACCTTCATGCCAGCGCTGCTCGGCCGCATTCACGGCCTGAAAGTCGGACCGGCGGGAATCGCCACCGGCATCTTGTACATGACCGGGGGCATCGCCGGAGGCCTCCTCGCCGGATTGATCGGCGACCGGATTATTCATACCCGGAAGAACGGACGGCTGCTCGCGTGCGCGCTGATTTCTCTCGCCGGCGCGCCTTTCGCCTATTTCGGAGCCATGCAGCCGAAGGGCGCGCTGATTGCCGCGGTGGCCCTGTGGACCGTCGCCTACGGGTCGCTGAACAGTTACTACGGCCTCGTCTATTCGTCCATCCAGGACATCGTCGCGCCCGCCCAGCGCGGCGCCACCATGGCGCTCTACTTCATGGCGATGTACCTGTGCGGAGCGTCTTTCGGACCGCTGTTGACCGGCAAGTTGAGCGACCATTTCGCGCGCCAGGCGGCCCACGCCGCGGGCTCCATCACTATCACCGACGCCGCCCGGGCACTGGGTTTGCAGCAGGCCATTCTAGCCGTTCCCGTATGCAGCGTGCTGCTGGCCCTGGTGCTCTATATGGGCTCGCGCACCATCGTCAAAGATATCGCCCGGCGCGAGGCTGCGGCGGCCCTCACCTCCATCGCATAATAAATCATGGTGGTGGTTGTTTTCCGTTCCCGTTTGAGCGCCGAAGCGGGCGACGATTATTCCGAAATGGCCGCGGAGATGCTCTCGACCGCGGAAAAAATGCCCGGCTTCGTCGAATTCAAGTCTTTCAAATCCGACGACGGCGAGCGCGTTTCGCTGGTCTACTGGCAGGACCACGAAACCATGGCCGCATGGCGCAATCACCCGCGCCACCGCATTGCGCAAAACAGTGGCCGCTCGAAATGGTACGCGTCCTTCCGCCTGGAAGTCGCCGATATCGTCCGCGAAACTAAATTTGCCCGCTAGCGCTTCTGATTCCTCTCGAAACTCTCGCGCATCTCCTTGTCGATCCGCATCTCCAACCCATCCGGATACGTCGTGTACTTCTGATACAGATTCCCATGGTCGCGCCCCGGCACCACCTCGCACGCATCCTCCCGCCCTTTCGATTTCAGGAATCCGCAGAACATAATCGCGGCCTCTTCCAGATGAAACGTGTCCTCGGAGCCGACCACCAGGTGCACCTTGCCCAGCAGTTTCGGCCCCAGCGTCGCCCAATTGCTCTCCACGATTTTTCGAATATCGTACTTCTCCCAAGCCTTCTCGACGAACGGGTCCAGCTCTCCCGTCTGCCGGTTAAACAACTTCATCGGCCGCCCGTCCGGACCCT
>JBEKOZ010000359.1:0-5645 GCA_049521275.1 Bryobacteraceae bacterium
AGTTGACTTTCATCTCTCTACGATCTGTAACTGCGGGGAAGACGGAGTAGTGCAGAGTTTTTGGTTCGACGATTCGCCGGCGAAGAAGTTTGAGCAAAAGATGAAAACTCTGGTACGCGTCCTTGATCTCCATTTTGGAGTTCCCCTGCGTGCGCGCCGGGAGGCTGATCGGGATTTCCTTGACCATGGCGCCATTGAGCCACAGCACGTATAAGCTCTCAAAGAAGAAGGAATACCCTCGGGACGCGATCAATCCGAAGATATCCTCGGGAATCCGGTCCAGACGGTAAAGCCGAAACGCGCCGGTGGCGTCCAGTGGCATCCGGAGCAGAAGATTTGTCATGTAGTGGCCACTGTAAGTCAGGCTTTTCCGGAAGGCGTTCCAACCGGGAAGACTGCCCTCTTGCATGAAACGGGAACCGATCACAACGTGATAATCGGAGGCGCAGGCGATGAAATCCGGAATCCGATCGGGCGAATGAGTGAAGTCGCAATCCAGAGTTATTAAGACTTCGTATCCCTGAGCATAGGCCCAACGGATGCCATCGGTGTGGGCGCTGCCTATACCGAGCTTTCCAGCCCGATGGATCGTATGCACACGGGGGTTTGCCTCGGCCAAACTGTCGATGATTTCGCCAGTTCCATCCGGTGAGTTGTCGTCCAGAAAAAGAAAGTCGCAACCCAGGCCGAGTCCTTCGATTTGCCGGTAAAGACCTTGGACGTTTTCGGCTTCGTTATAGGTAGGAATAAAGATCAGAGTCCGCCGTTGCGTTCGCACCTCTCACCTCCATCTCGACCATTTCTTCGATCATCGCGCCAAAAGACATGTTCGGCAGCCACCCTGTCTGGCGATAGAGCTTTCCGGTGTCAGCGCAGAGCGTTGAGGCGGGCGAGGTCCGGGTCAAAAGGGCTGAATCTTCGGTAACGTATTGAGTCCAATCCATCTCCAAAGCGTTGAACGCGGCCTCGACAAACTCCCGGACTGAATGGGTGACGCCGGAGCCGATCACAAAATCCCCCGGTTCATCCAACTGTAGAATCGCCCAGGCTGCCCGGACATAATCGGGAGCGTATCCCCAGTCGACGAGCGCACTGAGATCGCCAATCACCAGTTTCTCTTTGGATCCCCGGCTAATGCGGACAGCGGCGCTCACAATCTTTCTTGAAATGAACTTGCTCGGACGCAGCGGAGACTCATGGTTATAGAAAATTCCAACGCTGGCGAACACTTCCCGCTGGGACCGGTAATAGCGGCACAACTGAATACCGGCGGCCTTGGACATCCCATACGGACAGATCGGATTGATTGGGGTCGTTTCATCCTGCGGGGATTTCTCCGGAACGCCGAAGACGCGTGAGGACCCGGCGTAAAACAGGCGGCTTCGCGGACTGTCCTTCGCAATGCCGGACAATACATTATTTAGAGCCAGAGTGTTGACTTCGAAACTTCGCTCAATGAGTTCCCGATCGTCGATGGGCGAATCCTGGGAGGAGTGATGAAAAGCGGCAAGAAAATAGACCTCATCGGGCTGGAATTCGCCTAGCACCTGCCGTACTGCGGACGCCTGACGTAAGTCGATAGGTGTGTTGTTCCACTCGCCCGAACGCATCACCTGATTCCGGCCGAATCCCATAACTTCATAATTTTTTTGGGTCGCCAAACGAAAAAGATACCTGCCGTCTTGTCCGCTGCAACCGACGATCAGGGCTTTACGCAACGCTACACCAGCTCGATGGCCGGAAGTGGAAATAATAACTTACCGCCAGCCGCTAGAAACTCTGCTTCCCTCTCGATAATTGCTTGGCGAAAATGCCACGGCAGAACCAAGAAGACATCGGGATTCATAGCCCGGGCCTCCTTTTCCGAAATAATCGGTATATTGGTCCCAGGAGTGACGCATCCGAACTTATCGGGGTTCACCTCGGCGATGAATGGGAGCTCATGGGCGGTGATTCCGCAATACTGCAAGGTGACATTACCCTTGGTGGAAGCGCCATAACCAAAAACTTTCTTACCCTGCTCTCGCAGACTCTTCAGCGTCGACAATAGCTGGTTCTTGTGAACAGAGACACGTTCCTGTAAGTTCAGATACACGCCCAAGCCGTCGATACCATCCCTTCGTTCCCGATCAAGCATCTCCTGAACACGCGAGGTGTTTTCGGGACGGGCCGATGTGGCTTTGGCTGCGACAATGAAAAAGCTTCCCCCATTTGTGTTGTTCAATCCGATGTCGATGATCTTGAGGCCTTCCCGCTGCAGCATCCATAGAATCGGGCGGAGCGAGAAGTATTCCTGATGTTCGTGGCAGACTGTGTCGTAAGATGTGGAATCCAGCATCGAGGGTAAATAGCTTTGCTCGAAAAACCATACTCCGTCGTCTGCCAGAATCTCGCTGACTTGCCGCACGAAATCCTGAGGAGAATCGAGGTCATAAAACATCGCAATTGACGTGACAATTTTGGCGCGCCTAGCCCCGAACTCCTGTTGAAAACGGAGCGAGGAGAAGAAATCGGGGATAACATGCGCCTCTTCGTGGTAATACCCGCGAAATTTATTGGCGGACGGGTCCATGCCAACCATGGAAACACCCGGATGGTCGAGAGCACGAAGCAGCGTGCCGTCATTACTTCCAATGTCTAGCACGAGATCGCCAGGTTGCAACGAAACAAGCTTTTTTACCTCGGACGCTATGGTCTCCAGGTGTTCGACCATGGAGCGATTTAAGCCGGAGCGATACCCGTAATTCTGCCCATAAAGCTGGTCGGCCTCGAAGGCATGTTTTAACTGCACCAGACCGCAGACTTCTGAATCCCACTCATCCCAGCATTTGACCAACACCAAGGGGCCGGCCCCAACGGATTCGTCGGCGCATTTTGGAAAGACGCCGGTTAGGTTTTGGATTCCCAGGTCTAATACAGGCACAAGATTGGTGTTACCGCAGATGCGGCACTTGAGGATCTCGCGGTACGTATTTTGAACTGCCAACGGCTGGAGTAGCTCTTTAAGCATGCATCGTTACCTCGTATAAGTAGTGGTCGACATTGCGATTTAGTGCGTGAATCGTTCGTCGAACCAGAGCGGGCGATGCGCAGCGCGCCAAATTACGGCGAAGAACGCACAAATCCAGAGTGGCAGCACCACTAAAGGACGCCATTCGATCAGATCAGTAAACTTCCGTGCGGCGTGAATCGGTTGCGCCGGCGGACTGGGCGCGACATCTGTCGGCGCAGCTTCTGAAGGTACGGTCATACAGGTGGTTGACCGCATCAAGAGCGGCCCCTACCGTAAGAATCGGCAGACTATCTAAGTAACAGTAGGGCGGCGAAAATACCCGAAATGTATTTATCGCTTCGCTTGACCGCCGGCCGAAACCGTCTTGCGCTCATAGATCAGCACACCCCGATCTTGCGGGCACGGGATGGCCTCATAGTTTCCGATCCGCCGAATGACGCGAGCCGCGGTTTCCGTGCTCGACGACGACACCGCGGAATCGCTCTCGGCGCGCATCTTGAAGGAGGAGCATCGCCTTTACTCCGAAGCGATATCGCTGATCCTTTCGGGGAGCTACCGCATCGAAGGACGGCGGGTTCTTTCAACCGTGAAGTAGACTGGCGATCCATTGCCGGAGCTCGTTCCTCTGCGTCCCGTCGAGCCTCGGCGAGTCCGAGTAGCGTTTCATGGTCTCGCCTGG
This sequence comes from Bryobacteraceae bacterium, assembly GCA_049521275.1. Lineage (GTDB taxonomy): Bacteria > Acidobacteriota > Terriglobia > Bryobacterales > Bryobacteraceae > Palsa-187. The sequence goes on from JBEKOZ010000359.1 coordinate 3,693, forward strand.
AATCACGTATAGCTTTAGATTGCCTTCAGTGTGCAGCAGTTGGGCGGAACTGATCACCGCCGGGCTCGTCGCCGGAATCACAACGTAACTGACGCCGAATCCGTCAATCAGTTCACGTCGAACGTCCTCCCCTTTGTAGAATCGGTGCGCCAGGTCACGTTGGGAGAAATGAGTGATGCTCATTACATCGTGACTTCCCAGACTCGGCATCGGAATGGTCGCCACCCAGGGCGCCATCTCGTCCGGCGCGAGCACCAGACTCGCCGCGACGCTTCGATGCGCAAGATTCTCCTTCATCCACCGGATCATCGCTACCTCGGCCTTCGGCGCCACCGCGGAGAGCAAAGCCGGATCCGCGGATTTGCCGTCCTTATAGATCTGCACGTAGGTAACGATGAGCGCCAGAATCGAAGCGCCTACGGCAGCGCCCAGTCCCGCTCGCATGATCTTTGGCCGCTCCCGAAACAGCCGCTCACACAGCCGGTCCTGATACGCCTTCCGAACCAGCAGAATTGCGGCGCAGTAAACGAATCCGTCGAAAAAGTGCATCGCGCTCGGCAGACCGGGCACCAAAGGCAGGAACAACGTGGTGATAAACCAGCTCTGCAAGACCCGGTCTTCAGGACGCTCCATTTTAAATCTCACCAGGAGCAACCAACAGACCAGGATTGCTGGAATGCCGTACACCTCCAACACCCAAACCGGCGAGGTAATCCGCCAATCCCGCGCCAGATCGGAGGCGTCGCGCACCCAATCCGAGCGCATCGATTGAATGATCTGCGGAAGAAAGCCCACTCCGGCAGCCACAAACAGCATCACACTCTCCCACCGGCGTCGAGCGCTCCAGAGTGGCCACACGGCTGCAACGGTAATGATAAAAATCTCGAAAGGGTGAAACACCGCCCCTAGAAAAACGCAGGCCAACAGCCAGTGATAGTTCGCCCGCCTTCCAGTGCCCACGAACTTCGCCAGATTCGCAAAAGAGAACAGCATGATCGCCGTGCCCAACGTGAGCGTGACGGAATTTGACAGACCTCCGCGCACGAGGCCGTCGGAAGTGGTCAGGGTGTATTCGATCAGCCCTAGGCCCATCCACAGCCTGATCGGCGACGGAAAGTGAAGAGGGCGTGCCAGCACGAAGCCGAATAGTTTCAGAGGCAGCGCGCACACCACCATCAAGGCCGCGTAAAACATCTGCCTGCGATTCCCGCAAAATGCCCGCGCGGCCTCGATCAACGCCCAGGTCGCCATCCAATAAAAGAGGATGTCAAACACGTAGTAGGAGACGGTAATCGGCAGCCCGCATCGCCCCACGATCTGGAAGAGAGGATGGAATAAAGCTCCTTCGGTTAGCCAAGGAGCGTTATAATCCGGCACCAACCAGTGCTGCCGGGCCAGAACCGCCGAGGTCAGATTGTGAGGAGTATCCAGGTTCCGCGTGAACCACGCAGGCTCATAACCAGGAGGCGGGTCGAGCGCACCCGCAATCACCCCAATCTGATTCACCAGAAACAGGATGGTTCCGGCGGCGATGGCCGCCAGCAGTCGCTTGCGCATTCACGCGCTCTATCGGCTGATTCGGAGCGGGACAACAGACCGCGCCTTCGGGTATCCTGTAGCGATGAACAACCGGCTCCCCGCTGAGCTTTTGGCCGAGTTTCTCGGCACCATGGTCCTGATCCTGTTCGGTAACGGCGTGGTCGCCATGGAGGTGCTGTTTAATAAAGGCGGCTACACCAACATCACCATCGCCTGGGGGCTGGCCGTCACCATGGGCATTTACATCGCGGGGAAAACCACCGGGGCGCACCTGAATCCGGCGGTAACGCTGACCCTGGCGGTGTTTCGCGGTTTTCCCTGGAAAAAGGTTCTGCCTTATTTCCTGGTCCAGGTCGCCGGAGCGTTCTGCGGTGCGGCGCTCGTGTTCTGGAATTATCGCCCGCAGTTTCTCCT
>JBEKOZ010000360.1:0-6593 GCA_049521275.1 Bryobacteraceae bacterium
GGAAAGCGTCATGCGGATCTTACCGACAATCTGGGTCCAGCGATGAAGGGTGCGGTAGGTATCCTGCCATTCATTCAACGGCAGAGAGGGCCAGCGTTGCGTGTTGCTCATACCGTTCAGTCTGGCATTAATCCGAGCCGTGCTTCCTGAGGATGCCGCCCACTGATTGGCAAGTGGGGCGGGCTATTCAGTCGGCATAGCCCGCCCCGCGTTTGGTGGATTAGTAGCCGCGTGTCCCAGTCGGCTGTGGAAAAGGCGCAGCCGCGTTCTTCCGAGCCGTGACCGCAGGGAGCGGTATCTGGCCGCGTTTTCCCGACGTCGACACTGAACCGCTATGCTTACGCATGGCGGTGGCGGGTTGAGGCCCAGCACTCCACTACGCCGGGATCGAGCCGTTCTTGATGATCTTCGTCATTACTTCCGTGAACGTATCGACCTCTTCGAGCGTCGTGTAGACGTTCGGCGTGATGCGCAGACCCTGGTATTCGCCGGGCGTGACGATCGCCACCGTCCAGATGCGGTGCTTCTCCCAGAGATACTTTGACAAAGCGGGCGCATCGATCTTATCCACGCTGATGAAGCCGATGGCGCAGGACTGCTCCGGATCCTCGCTATTCAGAATTTTTACGCCCGGCAGTTGGCGCAACGGATCGGACCAGCGCTTGCGGAGGTAGCGGAAACGCTCGGCTTTGCGCTCCGGACCGATGCTTTCATGAAAGTTGATCGCCTCGGTGATCGCATTGCGTTGCGAGCCCGGATGCGTGCCGATCTCCTCAAACTTACGGATGTTGTCCTGCATGGAATCGGGCGCGGCCATCATCGGCCAGATGGTCGGGATCTTGTTCTTCCGGACATAGAGCATGCCCGTGCCGATGGGCGCCAGAACCCACTTGTGCAGGGACGTGCCGTAGTAATCGCAATCCAGATCGGCGTGGGTGAATGGGAACTGCGCGAACGCATGGGCCCCGTCCACGATGGTTTCAATGCCGCGCGCACGCGCCATTTGGGAAATGCGCTTCACCGGGAAAATCTGGCCGGTGCGGTTGGTGATGTGGCAGATGTGGATTACCCTGGTTCGCGGCGTGATCGCGTCTTCAAACATCTTCACCAGGTATTCCATGCTCGGCGGAGGCACGGGCCAGGTGAGTTGCTTGAGTTTGATGCCGTCGATCGCGATTTCTTCGGTGTCCACGCCAAACATGCGAGCCAGACGGCGGCGGACCGTTTCGACACCGGGGTCGAGCACGTTCCACATGTAATAGGACGGGTTCAGGTTCTCCATCTCCAGATAGCGCACCTCGGTGTCCATGACGATTTTCGGAGCCGGGGAGACGCCGCCGTTGTTGAGGTTGATCATGTTGCGATCAACAGTGAAAGCGTGGCGGATGTTGAACCAGAAGTCTTCGTCGCGGGCGACGGAGTCCGCCGGCCGACCTTTGACAGCGGTGATGGCGTTCTGCGCTTTGGCCAGTGAATTGACCTGCAAGGCAGTGAGAAGAGAGGCGGTAGTTCCGAAAAAGCGGCGACGGTCCATAGTAGATCTTAAACCTTTTTGAGCATCAGCGCATGAAATTTCTACGCAAAACCAATAAAAGGTGCGGATCTTGCGAGGGGATGTATCGCAAATCGCTGAATCCGTTAGAGCCGCGACCTTCGGGAGCGGTTGCGGTAGGAGCGCCAGGCAAAACCGGCAAGCCCCAAACCGATGAGCGCCATCGTTGCCGGCTCCGGCACGGCGAACTCCGCGCCCGTCAGCACGATTTCATAGCCTTTGCCGGAATCGGCCGGGTCTGGCGCCGTCGCGCTATCGAAGTATTTCTTGATGATCAAAGAGCTGGTTGCGTCCGTCAACGTCGTCGAGTTGGTAATATCGCCGAACAGTAGCGTACTCCCGTTCTCCGGCAAATGGCCCGAGGGAGCGATCATAATATAGTAGATTCCGGCTCCCAGCGAGCTTAAAGTCCCGGCGGGAATCGAGGCTTGGGAATTCGCGCCGGAGATGTTGTCGTCCGCGAACAAACCCGTCCCACTGGCATTAAACAGGAAGAGCGCCGGGTTTACGATCGGGCTCTTCCCGTTGCCGATGGTTGTCGCCGAAAATGTGCTGGGGTCGGAAATGTAGATTTTATACATGTCGGCGCCCTCGGTTTCATCGCTCAGATTTCCAATGATGCCAGTCAACACGCCAGAGCCGACAGTGATGTTCGCGGAGCCGGGAAGTCCGCCTGCATCGCCCTGCCCGTCGTCCCCTTCGGTCCAGATCGACGAGCCCCAGCTCATGGAACCGGTCACGCCCAAAATTGCGATCGAAAAAATGAAATGCTTCACGGCGCCCTCCGACGAATCTGTCAAATTGTACCACAAGCGGCCGGGGACGAAGTATAGTACTTTATTAGGGTTAGGGCTAAATTTCTCCTGGTCGGCCAGGTCACGGCCGATTGCGTTCTCCGGGCGGAAATTCTGGCAGCGGACAACGGCGTTATTTCGTGCGCACCAAAATCTATTCATCTCTCGCCTTAGCCGCCGCAGTAGCCATTGTCGCTGCCGGCGCCGCTCCCAGAATGTTTCCCATCCTGAAATCCACGGTAAGAATCGGCCGCCAACCCGCCGGATTTTACGTTCTCCCCACCAATCAACTCCTCCGGCCCTGGGGAGAACAGGCCACTCTCAAAGGCCGGCCTGTCGACGCCGCGCTCGATCCCGCGAAACACCTGCTGGCGGTCCTCAATACCAGGGGCATCGACATTTTCGATGCGCAGTCCACCACGCCGCTCGGCGCCGCGAAAACCAAGTCGAGCTCTTACGCCGGTATCGCCTTCCGCCCCCACGCCAGCGAAATCTGGTCGAGCGAAGCCTCCAGCGATAGTGCCGACTTCATCCTGGTCACTCCCGTCTCCCCGCTCGGAGTCCCCGCCGCCGGCCAGGAAATCACCCTCGAAAACCACCCCGTGCCTTGCGGCATCGCCTTCAGCGCGGACGGCAAGCGCGCTTACGTCGCTCTCAGCCGCTCCAACTCCGTCGCGGTCATCGACGCGGAGACCCGCAAGCTGATCCAGGAAGTTCCCGTGGGAATCGCGCCTTTTGGCGTCGTATACTCCGCGAAGCACCACGCGATTTACGTTTCGAACCGGGCCGGACGCCGCGCCGGGCCTGCCGAAACCACCGCCCCGACCAGCGGCTCGCAGGCTCTTACCGATCCCGTCACCGGAACCACCATCTCCGGAACCGTCAACGTCATTGACGAAGAGACTCTCTCCACCCGCGAAATCAACGTAGGGCGCGCGCCGTCGGGCGTTGCGCTTAGCCCCGACGAGTCGACCCTCGCCGTCGCCAACGGCCATTCCGATTCGCTCTCGCTCATCAATACCGAAACGCTCAACGTCACTGAACTGAAAATCCCGGCCTATCCGGAAGGCGTTGCCGGCAGCCAGCCCATTTCCGTGGCATTCGCCGCCAAAGGCGATACCGTCTACGTAGCCTGCGCCGGCACCAACGCGATTGCGGTCGTCGTGCATGCGGATGGCGCATGGAAGGTCGCCGGATCCATTCCCACTGGCTGGTTCCCGTCCTCGATCAGCGTCATGGATGACGGCTCGCTTCGGGTGGTCAATATAAAAGGCACCGGGAATACGGCGAACGGCCAAGGAGCCTTCAAGGCGACGTCCTACGAAGGGTCGGTGGTGCGCATCCCCGCGCTGGGCGCCGGACAGCTCTCGGCCGCAACCCGCGAAGTCATCGCCGCGAATAGCCCGAAGCTCGAACCCGCGGGCGGCGTCTCGAATCTGGTCTCGCTCGGCATTCAGCACGTGCTGCTGATTGTCAAGGAGAACCGCACCTACGATCAGGTGTTCGGCGACCTCCCGCAAGCCAACGGGGAGCCGAAATACACCATGTACGGCCGCGCGATCACGCCCAATCATCACGCCCTCGCCGAAAAATACGTCATTCTCGACAACTTCCACTCCGGCGGCGCCATCAGCTTCGACGGCCACCCCTGGCTGATGCAGTCCTTTGTCAGCGATTACACGGAGCGCGCCTTCGCTTCCTCCCCGCGCGGCTACGCCTGGAACATGGCCGACGCGCTCACGGTCGCCCCCACCGGCTTTTTCTGGCAAGGCGCCGCCAAAACGCCGACGCTGCGCATCTATGGCGAATTCTGCGAAGGCGCCCAGTGGGACCCCAAGACCAACCGCGTCGCCGATATGAACGAAGGCCAGTTCCGCGACTGGAGCGCCAACTGGAAACTGTATAAGGAAGGCAAGCTGCTGGACATGGTGGCCTCGCGCAGCGGCGTCCCCGCGCTACAGAAATACATCGATGAGCGCTATCCCGAAGACGATACGTCCATCACCGACGAAGTCCGCGCGGACGAATACCTGCGGGATCTGGCGCGTTTTGAAAAATCGGGCGACCTGCCGCAGCTCTCCGTGATCACCCTCACTTCCGACCACACCAACGGCACGCGCCCCGGGTCGCCCACGCCCCGCGCCATGGTTGCCGATGATGATCTGGCCCTCGGCCGCATCGTAGAGGGTGTCAGTAAAAGCCGCTTCTGGCCGAACACGCTGATCTTCGCGGTCGAAGACGACGCCCAGGACGGAATCGACCACGTCGACGGCCACCGCACCGTTGCCTTAGCCATCGGTCCCAATATCCGGCGCGGCAAGGTCGATTCGAACTTCTACGACCACTCCAGCATGATCCGAACCATCCAGGAAATCTTCCGCATCCCGCCGCAAACCCGCTTCGTCGCCGCCGCCAGACCCATGACCAGCATTTTCACGCCGGACGCCAACGCCGATACCTGGAAGGCGCTGGCCCCCGCGATCCGGCTCGACGAAATGAACCCCGACGTGAAAGCTCTCAAAGGCCGCCAATTGTGGGCCGCGCAGCGATCCCTAGCGATGAACTGGCACCAGCCCGACGACGTCCCGTCCGACGTCCTCAACCGGATCCTCTGGTGGGATAGCAAGGGCTACGACAAAGACTATCCGAAGCGTTAAGGTACCACTTCTGGTCAACTTAACTTCGGGGACAGTTCGCTATGGTACGAAGGACCTCGAACCATAGCTGACTGTCCCCGAAGCCCTCCCGACTTTTTCTAGCCGCCTTTTCCCGACATCGAGCCACTGAACCGCCATGCGTAAGCATGCGGACATTCGCAAGTAGGGCGGACCCCCGGGTCCGCGGCCGACGCCTCGTCGGGCCAGATCCTCCGCCCCGCCCAAATCGATTATTATGTTTTCATGTCCCCACGCCTGAGACTGCTCCTGCCTCTCTTCGCCGCGCTGCCAATGTTCGCGCAGACGGCGCGCGAAGAAATGGTCCCCATGCGCGACGGAGCGCACCTCTCGACTAGCATTTACCTTCCATCGGGCGAAGGCCCGTGGCCCGTCGTGCTGACGCGGACGCCCTACGGCAAAGACATGATGTACGGTCCTTCTACGCACAAAGAGTACCTCGCGCATGGCTATGTTCGCGTCGTTCAGGACGTGCGCGGCAAGTTCAAGAGCGAGGGTAAGTACGCCGCCTTTGTCGACGATATCAAGGACGGCTACGACACCATCGAGTGGATCGCCAAGCAGCCCTGGTCCAACGGCAAGGTCGGCATGGTGGGACCTTCGGCCATGGGTATCACGCAAAATCTGGCCGCGATCGCCGCTCCGCCGCACCTGGTGACGGCATTCGTGCAGGTCGCCCCCAGCTCCACTTTCCGTTACTCCAACTACCCCGGCGGAGTGTTCTTGAAAAACCTGAACGAAGAATGGCTGAAGGCGCAAGGCGTCGCGATCGGGGACATCGCCCGTCCCGTGATTCGCGACTACGACGAGGAAGCGCTCACGCACGACCTGAGGGCTCAGATCGCTCACGTCAACATTCCCATGTACAACGTCGGCGGCTGGTACGACATTTTCGCGCAAGGCACGCTCGACAGCTTTATGGCGCTGCAGACTGAGGGCGGTCCGCAGGCGCGAGGTAATCAGAAGCTGATGATGGGCGCCTTCGGCCACGGCGCGTTGAAGGGCGACCTGAAATATCCCGCCGATGCCGGAAATCTCAGCGCGGGCGACACTATCCGCTGGTTCGACTACTGGCTGAAGGGGATCGACAATGGCATCATGAAAGAACCCGCCGTCCGTTATTACGTCATGGGAGACACCCTCGACAAGTCCGCGCCCGGCAACACCTGGCGCACGGCCGATAGCTGGCCGCCTGCTTCGACGGCGACCTCCTATTACCTGACCGAGTCGCATACGCTATCGTCTGTAAAACCCTCCGGCAAAGAAAAGCTTTCCTACGTTTCCGACCCCAAGGATCCGGTTCCGGCGGTTGGCGGCAATAACCTGATGATGGATCGTGGGCCCATGGATCAGCGCAAAGTCAGCGGCCGCGCCGACGTGCTCAAATTCGAGACCGAGCCGCTGAAGCAGGCAGTCGAAATCGTCGGGCCGATCACGGCCGAATTGGCGGTCTCGACAGACGCCGAGGATACCGATTTCATCGTCAAGCTGGTCGACGTCTATCCGAACGGCTACGAGGCGCTGGTGATGGACCAGGGTTCAAAGCTCCGCTACCAGGTCAAAAAAGACGGA
>JBEKOZ010000361.1:0-5628 GCA_049521275.1 Bryobacteraceae bacterium
CCCGCTATGACTTGTTTTGTGCAAACCATTTAGTCTACCTGAATAGCAAGGTGCCGTGGCGCCCAGCCTGAGGAATGGCTGCCGAGATCAATTCGAAACGATTGGCTCTCCGCCTACCGGCTGATTCTGGAACTCCTTCCGCTTCCGAGCCGCCTCATCATCCTGCCTGTGAAGCATATGCGAGTAAATCTCCTGCGTCGTCCGTATCGACCCGTGCCCCAGCCGCGCCGACACGGCCGGCAGCGGTACACCGCTAGCCAGCAGGCGCGACGTGTGAGTATGGCGCAGTGAGTGGAGGCTGGCGCCCTGGATTAAGCTAATTCACCAGCGCTTGATAAACCAACGTGTTGAACTTTTGTTGAATATCGGTCGTGTTCGGCATGAGCTGGATCATCAGCACCAGAATGGAGCGGCTCTGGACATCGACCTGGTAGGTTGTTCCGTAGGCTCCGCCCCAACCGAAAGCGCCGACCCCCGCCATCCCGCTGGCGCCATAACGGTCAACGGTTTGAAATCCAAGGCCGAATCCCAATCCGGTAGTCGAGTGAAGCGTGCCGGATTGATTGCTGGTCATCAGCGCCACCGTGCGCGGCGCGAGAATGCGAACGCCGTCAAGCACGCCACCGTTGCGGATCATTTCAAGAAAACGCGCGTAGTCGTGAGCCGTGGAAGTGAGGCCGGCGCCACCCGCGAAGCTCTTACGCGGCCCATCCACATAGGATCCTTGGCCTTTTGACCCTTCTGGAGCGCGAACGAACTTACCGTCGCTATCGCTGGAATACACAGCGGCCAGCCGGTCGCGTTCGGCCGCCGGAATAAAGAAGCGCGTGTCTTTCAGGCCGAGGGGCCCAGTGATGCGCGTTCGCACGAATTCATCAAGTGACATTCCAGAAGCCTTTTCGACTACACAGCCCAGAATGTCCGTGTTGTAGCCGTACACGAAAGCCTCTCCAGGCTGCGCGACGAATGGAAGCGAGCCAAGTCGTTCCATGGTCACGCAGATCGGCTCGGCTTTATCCGCGGTGTACCAGCCGTTCCCCGCGGCAGGACCCAGGCCCTTGGCCTCATAGAGCGAAGCTACATGCCTCTCGGTTCCGTAGGAAATGCCAGCCGTGTGAGTGAGTAGATCCTGAATGGTAATGGCACGCCGCGCCGGCACTATGGTGATGCCGGAATCACTTTTCACCGCAACAGTGGTCTTGTCGAAGGTCGGGATGAAATGGCTAACCGGCTCGTTCAGTCCGATCTTGCCTTCTTCGACGAGTGCGAGCACCGCGGTGCTGGTGATGGCCTTTGTCTGCGAAGCGATGCGAAAGATCGTAGACGGGTTCATGCGTCGGCCGGCTTCCTTATCAGCCCAACCGACAGCGCGCTCATACACCGGCTTGCCGTCGCGCAGCACAAGCGCGACAGCTCCCGCAATACGGTTCTCGTCGACGTAGCGCTGGAGCAGTTGATCGATGCGGGCTGCGCGCGCCGGCTCGAGGGCGGGGGCTTGCACTGCTGCCGCTAGTTGTCCGGACTTAGGTTGCGGCTGAGCCGGCGCGGAGGCCGTTAGTACCAAAAACGCGAAAGAGAGAATAACTATCATATGGTAGTCACATTCTAAACTTACGGTGTGGAAAGCGCCTGCGTCACGGCGCACCCGGAAGCAATCCACTTTCATCAAAGACTGAAGAGGGCGGAGATTGTATTAGAATCAGCAGATGAGCACTGGTTATCGGAATTGGAGCCTTCCATGAGCAGCGTACAAATCGAACAGAAGAGCTATGAGATGCCCCCGAGAGAGGGAATCAGCATCGCACATTTTCTCACTGTCGCCGACATCGAGCGATCGGCTCGCTACTACGAAAAGGTCTTTGGCGCTCGCATTCTGAGCATGGGTGACGGCAACGCGCCTGCATACCTTCAGCTTGCGAATATCTGGATGATTCTGAACGTTGGAGGCGGGCCGACCCCGGATAAGCCGACAGTAACGCTCAGCGTCCCCGACCCGAATCACATCAACAGCTTTATGAATTTCCGCGTTGCGGATATTCAAGCGTGCTATGAATTATGGAAAAGTCGAGGAGCGAAGTTCATCACGGAGCCGATTCCCAAATACGGCGAGACGCGCTGCTACATCCGCGATCCTGACGGATATATTATCGAGGTCGGACAGAGCACCGACCTCACATACGGCTGACGCTCGGCCCGGGAATCAGCCGCCCGCGTGCATTCGTTCGGCGTGCAGCAATGCCGCCTGGATGTGCGGCAGGATGTGCTCTTTGCCGACGTGGGCGAGGAAGTCTCCGCGCTTGAGCAGTTGCGCCGGCTGGCGCCGCGCGCCGCAGATCAGCATCGTCCGGCCCGATTTTTTTAGCCGGTCGTTCAGCACTTCCAACTCATGCAACCCGGTAGCGTCAAGCGCGGTCATATTGCGAAGCCGCACGATCACCACCGGCGCGTACTGCGACACATCGGCGGTCTCCTCTCGCAATTTGTCCGTCGTCCCGAATAAAAACGGTCCGTGAATGCGCAGGATCGTCACATAAGGCGGGACGTCTTTATCCTGCAAAATATGGGGCCGTCCATCTTCCACATACTCGGGCGTAACCACGGCAATGGTGGTGGTCTGCGACACGCGATAGATGTAGAGCAGCGACGCGAGCGCCATTCCCACCTCGACCGCGACCGTCAGATCGGCGACCACGGTGAGCGCGAACGTGATTAGCCAGACGGAGCGCTCCGCGGTGTCGAGCCGCAACACGGTTGGGATTTCACGCCATTCGCCGATATTGTAGGCGACGACAAACAACACCGCGGCGAGGGTGGCGAGCGGAATGAATTTAGCAAAAGGAGCAAACACCAGCATGACCGCCAACAGAGTCAGCGAATGGATGATGCCCGCAACTGGAGTCTTCGCGCCGGACCGGAAATTCGTACCGGTGCGCGCGATGGCGCCCGTCACGGGAATTCCGCCAATGAGAGGGACCAGAATGTTGGCGGTTCCTTGCGCCACCAACTCGGCGTTGGAGTTGTGCCGGTCGCCACTGAGGGAGTCGGCGACGACCGCCGAGAGCAGGCTTTCGACCGCGGCCAAAATCGCCACGGTAAAGGCTGACGGCAGCAGCGGAAGAATCAGATCGGCGCGAAAAACAGGAATGTGAATCGGTGGTAGCCCGCCGGAGAGGCCACCGAATCTGGACCCGATCGTTTCGACAGGAAGATGGAACACAGCGACCGCGAAGGCTCCGGCGAGCATCGCGACAATGGACCCTGGAACGCGGCGTACAACCTTCGGGACGAGCAAAATGAGGCCGAGGGAGGCGACGGCGAGCCAGCAGGACGGCCAGTCAATGGTATGCAGATGAGTGGCGATCGCCTTGAGACGCTCGATAAACTCGCTCGGGTTCTCTTTCATCTTCATCCCGAGAAAATCCTTGATCTGCGTCGAGGCGATCAGCAGCGCGATGCCGTTGGTGAAGCCGATCACTACGGGCCGGGGGATGAAGCGGACGGCGGCGCCCAGCCCGGTGAAGCCGAGGAAGAGCAGAATCACTCCCGCCATCATGGTGACCATCAACAGGCCGGATAAGCCGAATCTGGCGATGATGGACGCCACGATCACGACGAACGCGCCCGTGGGTCCGGCGATCTGCAATCTGGATCCTCCTAGTAGAGAGACCACCATGCCGCCGAGAATGGCCGTGTAAATGCCAGCTTGGGGGGTGACACCGGAGGCGATGCCGAACGCCATCGCCAGGGGCAACGCGACCAGCCCGACGGTGAGCCCCGCGATCAGGTCGGGTAAGAACGTCCGGTAGGAGTAGCCCGGCAGCACTGCGAACAGTTGTGGTTTCCAGCGATTCACTTCTTTTTGATTTCCTTCAACAGCGTGGCGGATTCGGAGAGCTGGGAATAAAAATACTCCCGCAGGAGGGCCAGTATTTCTTTCAGAACGGGGTCGCGCAACGAATAGTAAACCTGATTCCCCTCCTTGCGGTTCACGACCACTTGCCGGGCGCGAAGGACGGCGAGATGTTGCGAAGCGTTGGCCTGTTCGAGTTCCAATTTCTCGATCAGCTTGCCCGCGGGGAGCTCGCGCTCAGCCAGCGCCTCGACGATGGCGATGCGGGTGGGGTGGGCGAGACCCTGAAAGATTCTAGCCTTGAAGTGGCGAAGTTCTTTTGTCACTAACATTAGTATATGCGAGTATTCGCATATACGCAACATGGCGTCTGGATCGGGTCCGCCAAGAGCGACGCCGGTGAACGCATGTGCCGAATCGGGAAGTGGGACCTACCGCCAACTTTCCGTTACCGCTTCCGAGATCGAAATCCGGCGGCTTCTCTCATACCTCAAATCGACAGCGAGCCAAGGAATCAGGGCTTCGCCCTTTCATACTGGACTGGCCACTTCTGATCCTGCCCCAGCGCTCGTCCGGCCTTGAGCGCCCAATACGGCTCGCGCAACATTTCGCGCGCCAGGAAAACCACATCAGCCTGTCCGGAGGTGATGATGGCGTCCGCCTGAGCCGGTTCGGTGATCATTCCCACCGCCGCCGTCGGAATATCGGCCTGCTTCCGGATCGCCGCGGCGAAGGGAACTTGGTAACCGGGCGCTACCGGGACGACGGCTCCTGGAACGATTCCGCCGCTCGAAGCATCGACCAGATCCACGCCAACTGCCTTCAGCGCCCGCGCCAGCTCTATGGACTGGTCGGGATCCCAGCCTCCTTCAACCCAATCAGTGGCGGAGATTCGTGTGAACAGCGGCATATCGGCGGGGATGGTCTGGCGTAGCGCCGCAGCAACCTGCAGCAGGAAGCGCATTCGGTTTTTCAGACTTCCGCCATAGGGATGGGCTCGCTGGTTGCTCAACGGCGAAAGGAACGAATGCAACAGATATCCGTGCGCGGCATGAATTTCGATCACGCGAAACCCAGCTTGGATCGCCCGACGAGCAGCGGCGGTAAAAGCACTGACGATCTCCTCCATCTCCGTCAAATTGAGCGCGTGCGAGAGAGGATCGCCCTCGCGGAACGGAATCTCGCTGGGAGCCACCACTCCCCAGCCTCCTTCACCGGGCTTCAATCTTCCGCCGCCCTCCCACGGCACGAGGCAACTCGCCTTGCGACCGGCGTGCGCGAGTTGAATGCCGGCGACCGCGCCCATGCGATGGATAAAACTGGCGATCCGCGCCAGCGGCTCGATATGGCGATCATCCCAGATACCCATGTCGCCAGGAGTGATTCGCCCTTCCGCGGTTACCGCCGTTGCCTCGACAAAGATGAGGCCCGCGCCGCCCACCGCGCGGCTGCCGAGATGAACCAGGTGCCAATCGTCGGCCATGCCATCCACCGAGGAGTATTGGCACATGGGCGAAACCACGATTCGATTCTTGAGAGTCACTCCACGGATGGTGATCGGTTGAAAGAGCTTGAGAGTAGACATGGGGATTCTCAACCACCGTAACCTATTCCGGCTGTGATGGTCTTCATTTGGCGCGCTGTCCGCTACCAGCGACGCATCGGCGGATCGTCAGTAAAGAATCGGCCCCGGATCGTACGCTGAGGCGGTCCTGCTGGCTGTTGAGATTTCCGAACAGGCGTCAGCTATCCCCGACTCGCCGTGCGAATCAGATTCT
>JBEKOZ010000362.1:0-6676 GCA_049521275.1 Bryobacteraceae bacterium
TTCGATGCGCTTCCAAGCCGCATCGCGTTCCGCATCCGTCACTCCCTCCACCTGTTTGAAGCGCGCCACTGCGTTCCGCACATGCGCTGCGTCATGAACGGGTTCCTTGCGTTCCTTAGGGAAAGCAAAATCGGCATCGGCCAAATGCTCGCGGGTACCTTCTGTGATCTTAGACATGCTTATAGAATAAGCAACTCGATTGCCAAAATCACGGTAACATCCGCCGCGTTTTGTGCCGCGTCGAGACTCATCTCGCCGCCTGCCCACCGTGAAACCCCCATGCGCCCAGCCACTGGCGATATCAAGGCCGCACCCATTCGCCGTCATGCATTTTGCGCTCGCTCGCGCCCTTAAGAACCAGATTCGCGGCACGCCCAGCCTCGATAGGATCGCCGCCCGGCTCAGGCTCGACCGTCATTCCGATGCCCCGCGTGATGGCCGAGCCCTTGGGAACCGGAATCGCGGACTGCGGCCCCGCGGCTGTAATCTTGCCGCCTTCAATCACCACCACGGAGTATTCAATGGGCTCGCGGCCGGGCGCGGCGATTAGCTTCGCGCCGACGATCACCTTCACCCCCGACGCGTCCGGCGCAGTGCAGCCGGCGAGAGCGGCGGCGGCCATCACCAACGCCAGTTTCTTCATCCGAACAGCTCCTCCCCAAATAACTGAGCGATGGACAGGGAGCGCAGATCGGGCACCAGCACGTCCGGCGAGTGCGTGGACAATTCGGCTGCGTCCACCAGTCCGGTGGCCACCGCGATGGACCGGACCCCGTTCGCCTTGGCCGCGTTGATGTCGTTGGGGTGATCGCCGATCAGCGCGATGGGGCTTCCGGCGCCGATCCAGCCTTCCTCCCGCGCCCGGCGCACCGCGATGCGAACCAATCCGGCGCGGTCGCGCGCTAGCTCCGCGAAGGCGCCGAATTGCAGGTATTGGCGCAATCCCGCGCGCTCCATTTTCTTCCAGCCGATGCGCGTCAGGTTCCCGGTCACCAGTCCCGTCGTCACTCCGCGGCGCGACAGGCGATAGAGCAGCATGCGCGCGCCGGGGCAAACTTTCCTGCGCAGATCGGGGCACCGCCGCGCGTAAATTCGTTGCGCGTGCTCCATCATCGATGCCATGTTTCGCCCGATCAGCGCGCGCGATGCGCCCGCAAGGGTCCCGTCGATATCGAATAACACCAGGCTTTTTTTCACGTGGATATATTTCCACTATAGCGGCTGCTAGAATGTCTTCAGATGCAGGTTCTGAAGGCTGGCGCGAACAAACTGCTTTTGCTGGAGCTCGACCCCGAGTTTCTGGAGAACATCGCGCGCCAGGCCGGCTTCGAATTCCGCCTCGACGACCAGTCCCGCAGAGTGGTCATCGACCTGAACGCCGAAGGCCGCCAGACGCCTCTGCTGCTCTTCGACGCGGCCGATCCCGCGAACATCCACTGGTTTTCGCGCTGCCAGTTTTATGTCGACGGCCTCAGCGGCAGCGTGCTCCAGACTCCGATTCAACTGGCCAACCAGCGCGATCCCAAGGGCCGCGCGATGCCCCATTCGATCCGCCTCCAGATCAACAAGGAGCTGCCGGTCAACTTTCGGCTTCCCAACAAAGCTCCGGTCACCGAGCAGATGGTCTACAACGTCCTCTACAATTTCCTGAACGCCCTCATGAACACCGGAGTAGGCGTCTGCGGCGGCAAAGTGGTCAGGCCCTTAGCCGGCCGCACAGAGCCGCAAGGCAATCGTAATTAGCCCTGTCATCTTTCTGGCGTGGGGCCGCCAATTTTGGCGGCAGGCGTCCGACGCGTGGCGCACGCACTCATGCGTGCCGCGTCGACACTCCTGTCGACGCCAGATGCGGCGCACCGCTTTCCGAGCCGTGACCGCAGGGAGCGGTTTCCGCCACTGCTTTCCGCCCCCGCCTGGTAAACCGAACCCCGACCGTCAGGGAGGGGATATGCTAACGTTTACCCATGAAATTCGTATTGTTCGTCCTAGCCGTGACCACCACCGCGCAGACCATCGTAGTCCATGCCGACCGTATGCTCGACGGCAAAGGCGGCCTCGTCCGCAACGCCACCGTGACCATCGATGGCTCACGCATCGTCAAAATCGGCGGCAGCGCGAAGCCCGATTATGATCTGAAAGGCATGACGCTGATGCCCGGCTGGATCGACACCCACACGCATCCCGACTGGCATTTCGACGAAAATGGCCGCCTTTTCCAGGGCCAGGAGCCGCCCGAACAAAAACTGCGCTACGCCGCCGAAAATGTGCAAGCGACCCTGCTGGCCGGATTCACCACCATCCAGAGCCTGGGCGCGCTGTCCGACGGTCCCCTGCGCGATTCCATCAACGCAGGTGAGCGGGAAGGCCCGCGCATCCTCACCTCGCTCCGGCAAATTAACGAGCGCTCCGGCGATCCCGAAAAGATCCGCGAGATCGTCCGCAAACTCAAGACGGAAGGAGCCGACGTGGTGAAGCTGTTCGCCACCGCCAGCATTCGCGACGGAGGCAAGCAGACCATGTCGAACGAGCAGATCGACGCGACCTGCGGCGAAGCGAAGGCGCAAGGCCTGCGCGCGGCGGTCCATGCCCACGCCGCCGACGGCGCGCGCGCCGCCATTCTCGCTGGGTGTACGTCCATTGAACACGGAACCATGCTCGACGACGCGACGCTCGACCTGATGCGCGAGAAGGGCGTGTTCTTCGACCCGAATTTCCTGGTGCTGCACAACTATATCGAGAACAAACCGAAGTTTCTCGGCATCGGCAACTATACCGACGAAGGCTTCGCGTACATGGAGAAAGCTCTGCCCATGGTCTCCGATGTACTGCGGCGCGCCCGTGCGCATCACGTGATGATCGTCTTCGGCACCGACGCGGTAGCCGGATCGCACGGCCGTAACTACGAAGAATTTATCTATCGCGTGAAAGACGGCGGCGACAAACCGATGGACGCGATCATGAGCGCCACATCAGTGGCAGCGGCGTCACTAAGACTAAGCGACAAAATCGGCACCATCGCGCCGGGATTCGAAGCCGACCTGGTCGCCGTCGAAGGCAACCCACTCGAAGACATCACCGCGGTGCGCAAAGTCGCGTTCGTGATGAAAGGCGGCAAGGTCGTGAAGCACTGAGGGACCGAGCAGGGCCGGAGCGAACATCGCGAAGCTATCAGCGGCTTGACACCAGCCTGCCTGAGATTTCATCCTTGTGGAGTACACAGTAGGGCGCACCGGCGTGTCCATCGCCGAAAGGGCAAAGCCCGCCTACAGCAATCCACTGGAGGTGTGTATGGCGAACTTCGACAATCTCAGGAAGCAGGCTAAGCTCCTGGTCCGTTGGCACCGTGCCGGAAATCATTCCGTCGGCGGGCGCATCAGGAACCTGCCCCGTTACCGGAACGTGACCGATAGGGAGGCGCTGGCGTTAAAGTTCCCGCTCAGCGAGGCACAAGAGATCATCGCGCTCGAAGCGGGGTATGAGAGCTGGGCGGCGCTCAAATCTGGAGTCTCCACGATGCCGAAGCAGGCGCAGCCTGTGCCTCGAAGCCCGGTGCTCAAGGCAGCCCTGCCTGTGGTCTTCGTCTCGAATGTCGAAGTTTCGGCTGCCTTTTTCCGCGACAAGCTCGGCTTTGCGATCGATTTCCTGCACGGCCAGCCGCCGTTCTACGCCTCGGTTAGCCGCGATGCCTCTCGTCTTCATCTCCGCTTCGTCCACGAGCCTGTCATCACTCCTGAAGTCCGCGAACGAGAGGAAGGACTGTTGTCGGCCTTTGTCGACGTCGATAACATCCAGGGTCTGTTCGCGGAATATAAGGCTGCGGGTGTAGACTTTGCCCATCCCCTCAGAAAGGAGCCCTGGGGAGCCTCTGCGTTTATCGTGCTCGATCCGGATGGCAACGGGATCTGCTTCGCGGGCTGAACGTTCGCTTAAAGATCGCTCCGGAAATCATAGAAGACGCGAATGAGGTTGCCATCAAGATCGGCGGCCATAAACTCGCGCAGCTTCCACGGTTTGTCCTCGGGCTCGGAAACGATCTTCGCTTGCGCGGCCTTCCACTCTGCGAAGAGTTCGTCCACCTCAGCCTTGCTGTGTAGATTGAGCCAGAAAAGGAGAGGGCCCATGTTGCCGTGGAACTCCCGCCAGGAGCGATTGGTGATAAACAGTCTGCAATCCCCTCTTGAGATGCCGGCAATGCCGCCTTGGTCGTCCCCCCAATCCAAAGTGAAGCCCAAAGTGTCGACATAGTAGGCCGCGGCTTTGTCGACGTCGGCCGCGGGGATCTCCGGCACAGGAGCGGGGAACGTCATAGGGTTGGGTTGATCGTAACACGAGCACGCCGTCGTCCCCCTCGTGGCGCCCGTGCGTGTCGTAACCCGCGATCCCCACCCCGCAACTCCCCCCTTTTCAATCACCTCCCACTTCCACCCAGCCGCGCCCCGCTCCCCCCGCTGCTACAAATAAGCGAAAAGGAAACAAGCATATGTCTACTCCGAACCGCGTCGAAATCAACAGAGCCAACTCGCAGCACTCCACCGGACCCAAAACCGAGTCTGGCAAACAACGCTCCTCCCAGAACGCCCTCCGCCACGGACTCACCAGCCAGATCGTAGTCATGCCCACAGAAGAGCTCGAAGCCTGTCAGCTTCACCTGAAATCCTTCGTCGAAGAATACGATCCCAAGGGAGCCACCGAATCCAATCTGGTCCAAGCCCTGGCCGACGCCTCCTGGCGCCTGAACCGCGTAGGGGCATTAGAAACCAACCTCCTCATGGTCGGGGACCTGGAGAGCCAGGCGAAAGCGTTAGCCAACCTGAGCATGCACAGCCTGCGCCTCTCGCGTCAATTCGAAAGGACCGTAACCCAGCTTCGTGCCCTCCAGGAAATCCGCCTGGCCAAAGAAAGAAGCGATCTGCACGACCTTCTCGACATCATGGAGATGGTTGAATCCGCGGGAGAAACCTACGACCCCTCAGAGGATGGCTTCGTTTTTTCACAATCCCAAATAGACGCCGCCATCCGCCTCCGCGCCCGTGAAAATCGAGCCCTGGAAGCCTGGGAAGATGCGGCCTGAGTCCATTAGAGTAAAAACATGGCCACCCTCGGACGCGCGATGCTACGCTGAGATATGGCCGTCATCACGGTGAAGGACAAGAATGCGGTGCTCATTCCGGCGAGCGTGATCCGCAAGGCTCGCATCAAAGTGGGCGACCGCCTGGACGCGAATGTGGAAAGCGGCAAGATCACGCTCACTCCAAAATCCGCCGTGGAACGCGGGATCGAGCAGGGCGTCGACGATCTCAAACGCGGCCGCTTCTACGGACCTTATGTTTCCGCAGCGTCCGCGAAGAAGGCCTTCGACGATCGAACACGCGCGCTGAAACGCCGGGAGCGCGCCGCCCCGTAAACAATGCACCTGGTCTTTTCGAAGCGCTTCGACCGGAGCCTCCGGGACGCGCCTCAGGCCGTGCAACGCGCCTTCTGGAAGCAATCCGAACTGCTTCTGCTGAATCCGCGTCATCCTTCCCTGCGCGCCAAGAAGTACGAGGTCTTGCACGGGGTGTGGCAGGCGCGCGTCACCCGCGGCTGGCGGTTCTATTTCACCGTCGACCGGGACGCCTACAACCTCATCGATATCACGGCTCATCCAAAGTAACAACTAAAGTAAAAATATGGCCACCCTCGGACAAATCGAATACGCGGACGCATCACCCGAAGTCCGCGCCGTCTACGACGACATTATGGCGACCCGCCAGACCGATTACATCAACAATTTCTGGAAAGCCCTCGCGCACGATCCCGCGACGCTGCGCCGGACTTGGGAATCGATCAAGAACATCATGGCTCCCGGCGCGCTCGACCCGTTGACCAAGGAAATGGTTTATCTCGCCGTCAGCGCCTCGAACCAGTGCGGCTATTGTATCGCCTCGCACACCGCGGCCGCGCGCAAAGCCGGGATGACCGATGCGCAGTTCATGGAGCTGATGGCCGTGGTCGGCATGGCGAATGAAACCAATCGCCTGGTGAGCGGTTATCAGGTGGAGATTGATGATCGCTTCAGAACCTGAACACCTGCAGCAGATTGTTGTAGTCATCGGTCCACAGACGCAACCCGGGGCGCGGTGCAATGATCTGCGCCGCGTCCGCGATCTCCGGCTTCGCGAAAAACGCGGCATCCCGCGTCATGAGAATCCACTCGGCTTGCGCATAGAGGTGCGCGTCGTCTCTTGGAGTCTGGACCAATCGCGCCGTCAACCCGTACAAGGACGCGAGTTGCGCGACCACCGGCGCCAGATCCAGATACTGATTCGACACGTGCACTCCGAGAATTCCCGACGGCGTCAAGTGCCGCAGGTAGAGCGCGAAGGCTTCCCGCGTCAGGAGATGCACCGGAATCGCATCGCCCGAAAATGCATCGGCCAGGAAAACATCGTAGGGCGGAGCGTTTTCGCGCTCCAGCGACAGCCGCGCATCGCCCGTCCGAATGCTGATCGCCGCCTTCGAATCGCTCAAGAATGTAAAGTCCGATTTCGCCAGCGCAATCACCTGCGGATTGAGCTCATAAAACTGAAATGCGTCGCCGGGCTTGCCGTACGCCGCGAGCGTGCCCGCCCCCAGGCCGATAATGCCCACTCTTTTCGGACCCTCGCAACAGAATCGCAGGGTGAGCCCGGCGCCG
>JBEKOZ010000363.1:0-5615 GCA_049521275.1 Bryobacteraceae bacterium
CGGTCCGGTGCTGCGAATGGCCGCCGCCAAACAGCAGAAATACCAGATGTTGCCTCATGCCCGCCCCGGGGGAATCGCGGGCCTGCTCGAGATCCTTGCTGATCGCGGCGGCCATGAGGACATCTATCGCCTGGCGGAGACGCTCTCCTACGAAATCGACGATTTGCTGCCGACCGTGGAGGCTGCCGCAATGATGGGATTCTTGAAAGTCTCCGAAGGCGACGCGGAAATTGTCGCGATGGGTCGAGCATTCGTCGAAGCCGATATCCCGCGGCGCAAGGAGTTGTTCCGGGATGCCGCTCTGGAGCATGCGACGCTGCTGCGGCAAATCACTCGTTCGCTGAAAGCAAAATCCGATCACACTCTCACCGACGACTTTTTTCACGATCTGCTCGACGAGCATTTCACTGAGGGCGAGACTGTTGCCCAGCTGGAAACTGCAACGTACTGGGGCCGCTACTCCGAGTTGTTCGATCACGATTCGGCTGGTAAGTTCTTTTTCATTCCCGAGAGAGTTATGGCAACCTCCGAGGGAGCGGCGGATTCCAGTTCATGACCATGCCATCGTTGTCCCGATCCCAGATTCGGGAACGGAGTTGGTCATTTCTGCTTGACACGATGGTTTTTGGCGCCGTGATCGCGGTGTTCTATGCGATGGTCACCATCGGACGTTACTGGATCGGCGCCGTGACCCCAGCAGCGGAAATATCGCGATCTCCCTCTTCGTTGCCGCTTTACGCTTTTTACTCTTTGGTCCGGATGGGCGTGGCCTACATCTTAAGTCTGATATTTGCAGTCGCGTACGGATACGTGGCAGCTTATAACAAGCGATTGCAGGGAATCATGCTCGCCGTGCTGGACATCCTGCAATCCATTCCCGTTTTGAGCTTCCTTCCCGGCGTCATGCTGGCGATGGTGTCTCTGTTTCCGACTCGTCAGATCGGAATTGAGCTCGGCTCCATCATCCTGATTTTCACCGGACAAGTCTGGAACATGGCCTTCAGCTTTTACGCGTCGCTACAGGCCATTCCGCGGGAGTTAATTGAGGCGTCGCGGATCTACCGGTTCGGCCGCTTGCAGCGATTCCTGCAACTGGAGCTACCCTACGGAGCCATTGGGCTGGTTTGGAATTCCATGGTCTCTGTCGCGGGCGGGTGGTTCTTTCTGATGGCATGCGAGATGTTTGTCCTTGGAAAACGCGATTTTCGTCTCCCTGGCCTCGGCTCATACTTGCAATCGGCCGCGAGCAACGGTGACACCCGTGCGATTTTATGGGGCTTGGCGGCGATGATCACGGTCATTGTACTGATCGATCAACTCCTGTGGAGACCGGCCATTGCGTGGTCCGACCGATTCAAGTTTGAGCAGGTAGAAAGCGCATCCGCCCCGACCTCCGGTGTATTGAATCTGTTGCGTCGATCGCCGCTCCTCAGCCGCCTTCGACAATCAATCTGGGCGCCTTTATCGGAACGCCTCTATGTTCGGGCCGTCCCGCCGCCGGCGGTGGATGGGGTTTTCGAGGGGAAAGCCCGCTCTTACGCATGGATCGGCGCGGGAATCGTCGCGCTTCTATTGATAGGGTACGCAGTATTGGACGCTTTTTATTCCCTTCGCACGGTCACCGCGATTGAGTTCTTAAAGACGATCGAGAGCGCCGGCGCAACTTTTCTCCGCGTCACGGCGGCCCTCATCATTGCTTCCGCGTGGGCGATCCCTGCGGGCGTGGCGATTGGCCTCCATCCCCGTTTGGGCAGAATTGCCCAGCCGCTGGCGCAGGTGGCCGCATCTGTCCCGGCAACGGCGTTGTTTCCGGTAGTCCTGCTCGGTCTGATCAGCGTCGGAGGAGGGCTTGGCACGGGCTCGATTCTCCTCATGCTTCTTGGAACGCAATGGTACATTCTTTTCAACGTGATTGCGGGAGCCATGGCGATCCCGTCGGATCTGCGTGAGGTTGCGGGTGTTTTCGGTTTTAGGACTTTGGAGCGCTGGAAAACGGTAATTTTGCCAGGCATCTTTCCCTATCTGATCACCGGCCTGGTAACTGCATCCGGCGGGGCCTGGAATGCCAGCATCATTGCCGAATACTTTCATCTCAAAGGAGAAGTGCTATCCACTGTGGGACTCGGCGCCCAAATCAGTGCGGCCACGGATAGCGGAAATTTCGCGCTCCTCCTCCTCTCGACAGCAGTGATGGCGACGCTCGTAGTCACCGTAAATCGCTTGTTGTGGCGTCCTCTTTATCGGCTGGGAGAGATTCGTTTTCGACTGGAAAACTAATACTGTAACCGCCTGTCGCTCAATCCTCGGGTTTAGCGTCTCTGGCGCGCCGGTCTGAGCAACAGTTCCCCTCCAGACTCTTCGCAATGTCCGCCGGATCCCGCCGGCATCCGGGTGCACGATTTCCAACCAGTCCACGCTTTCTGGACAGATTCCGGGTTTCCACGAACAACTCTTTCCGCGTTTTCGTGACAGCCAAACACGCCCGACCTCACGGGGTCATTTATATTGGTCCTTTATACTAGCCCTGTTGGTGCTACAGATCCACACGAGGGGAGAGTCGAGTATGGAACATTTGGTTAGTCTTCTCGGCATCGCAGTGGCCGTATTCGCATCAACCAACGTCGATGATGTGTTTGTTCTTCTCTGTTTTTTCTCCGATCCCAAGTTCACGGGCCGCCAAGTGGTAATTGGACAGTACCTTGGTATCTCAACGTTGTACGGCGTCAGTGTGGGTGCATCGTTAGTGTCTCTCGTCATTCCGACTGCCTATATCGGTCTTCTCGGGCTGGCACCGATAGTGATCGGACTAAGAAAAGCATGGAGCCTTCGTAACGGTGTGGATGCGAGCGAAGAGGAAACGGGAACCCAAGGTCCGTCATTCGCTGAGCGTGCCAACGTCACCGCCGTCGCTGCGGTCACTATCGCCAACGGTGGGGACAATATCAGCATTTACACGCCTCTGTTCGCAACTCGATCCGGATATGACATCGCCGCCATCGGCGCCGTGTTCGCGGCTATGACCTTGGTGTGGCTGGTGCTAGCGCGTTGGCTCGTCAACCATCGCATGATCGGAGCACCGATCCGCCGTTACGGGGGACGCGTTGTTCCGTTTGTGCTTATCGCTCTCGGCTTTTGGATTCTTTACGACACCGGAACCTTTGGCTTGCTCCGAGCAACCAGATAGTCGGAGCGACGCCTCATTAACCAAGGGCGGAAGGACTCGCAACATTTTAGTTTGGCTCCAAAAACAGGTCTTGAACCTATAGAACCTTTCGGGGCCGACGCGGATGCCCGTTAATTAGTTGAAAGTAGCGACTCTCAAGTCCCCGGTCATAATGAGCCGAGGGCTGAAGTTTCCGCCAAGAAAAAAGGTGAAAGTCGCTTTGAAGATGCGATACCAAATCGAACAGCAACGAGCCGTGCAGCAGTTCCGCCGGATCGCCACCGAACAGAACCCCAACATCCAGATGATCCTGCCGCTTGCCGACATCGTCGGCTGCAGCCGAGGGACTCCTCATTGGAAGATGGGCAGACGCCGCGAAGCGTTCAGGCTCGGCCGAAATCAGTCGAGCCATCCTGTCGTTAAACTCTCTAGCGATCGCGATGCCGTCCGGACCTGAGACAATCTCAGCCCCCGGTCCTGGAACTGAAAGCACCTGCATACGGATACCGGCCGTATCCATAGCGGCAATCCTCTCTTGGCCAGTATCCGCCAGCGCGGGCGGACTGATGGCCTTGAAAGAAGCCGTTCCCGGCGCGGGCCACCCATTCTGGTTTCCTTCCGATTGAGGTCCAGTTCCACGGGATGAACAGCGAGACCCTCGGCGCGGAGCTTCGCTGCCGCCGCTTCGCCCGCGGCGGCATTCCGCGCTCCCAGAAAGACCACGAACCCGGCCTTTCCCAATTGCCGGGCGATCTCCAGGCCGATGCCTTTGTTGGCGCCCGCAACGAGCGCCGATTTCTTTGATGAGCTTTCCACTGGGATGACCTCGTTTGTGAATCTGCGAAAGTCTGGTTCGGCAATAGATGTCTGCCGCGCCCGATGCTCTCGGTGACCTGTATCGGATCACCGGGTTCGACATCGGAAACGATAACAAGGCAAGTTTAGGACGATTGTCAAGGGATTATTTACCGATCGGTATTAAATGAAAGGAACCCTCTCTCCGCCAGGCCGCCCGCGTGCCTTCGACACTGACGAGGCTCTGGACCAGGCGATGCGCCTGTTCTGGAGGAAAGGCTTTCTGGGCACATCACTTTCCGACCTGACAGAGGCAATCGGAATCAGTCGCCCGAGCCTCTATGCGGCCTTTGGCAACAAGGAGTCTCTGTTCCGGCGGGCTGTCGAGCGTTATTTTCACAGCCCGGCCGCGTATCTTCAGGAGGCGCTGAAGGAACCGACCGCACGCAAGGTTGTTGAACGCACCTTGCAGGGGGTGGTCGATTTGGTCACTGATCCTGATTTGCCAGGAACCTGCCTTTGGGTGCACGGCGCACTTTCGTGCGGGGGGACGTCCGATCCTCTTCAAGAAGAATTCGTCGAGCACCGGGCGCAGGGCCATGCTGATTTGCGCGCGCGGTTGAAGCGGGCAATTGCAGAGGGCGACCTTCCCGCCGGCAGCGACGCCGACGCGCTGGCGCGTTTTGTCCAAACCGTTAACTTCGGGTTGATCGAGGCCGCCGCCGCTTTCTGAATGGTGGGGCCGTTACGCCACGGCCGGCAGCATCTTCGCCATTTGGCCAAAGGGAATCCGCGGAGCAATTCGGCTTAAGACGTATAGGATGTTGCTCAGGCCAGGACGAATCTCTGTCTTGCCGGATTCGATACCCGATATCGTTTTCTTAACGAGAGCCTGCACATCCATGCCTTTCTGGCCCTTCATCTCTTTCTCGAATTCGCCACGGAACAACGGGGTTTCCGTACCTGGAGGCGCCAGCTCCACGACCCGGACATTGGATTGCGTCAACTGAGCGCGAAGGCAGCGGGTGTAAGCATGAACGCCGGCTTTCGCGGCGCTATATACGGGCGACAAGGGGAACGGGACAAAGGCCAGGCCCGAGGACACGTTTACGATCAAGGCGTCCGGGCGTGCCTTGAGCCCTGGTAGAAACGCCTGCACCATCTGGACGGGACCACATAGATTCACGGCGAGTTCCAGGGTGACGTCCGTCAGTTCGTGCGGCTGGTTGAGATCAAGGTTGCGCATGATGCCGGCGTTGTTGATCAGCGTGTCGAGGTTGGGAAAATCTGCAGCTATCGTTCTCTGTAGCTTTTGAATGTCGGCCGAATTTCCTGCGTCGCAGAGGTAGGTGTGGACAGGGAGTTTCGATCTCGTCGCTGCTAGCCGCTCTGCATCGCGGCCCGTAATCAGGACCGTGTTTCGTTGCGCGATGAGCTGCTTCGCGAGTTCAAGGCCGATACCACTTGTGCCGCCGGTGATGAGAATTGTTCTTCCAGTTAATTTCATGGTTGTTCCTTTGTGAAGTTGGTTATTCTTGCGAGTTGGTTTGTGGTGCTCATTAGGTAAGGGCCGCTTGCAGCGAGAAGGGCCGCGAACAGTGCAACGGTCATGCGGGGCTGCCGGTACTCCAGGAAGAGCACGCATATGGCCAGCCAG
>JBEKOZ010000364.1:0-5612 GCA_049521275.1 Bryobacteraceae bacterium
AAGCCGACGTTGAGCACGTAGACCTCGTCGGCGTTTTTCGGGTCTGCGTAAATGTGGGTGTAATACCAGGCGCGCTGGCGCAGGTCGCGCTCCTGATTGACGCGGGTCCAGGAAGCACCGCCGTTTTCGGAACGATAAACTCCACCGGCGTCGGCCTCCACCAGGGCCCAGACGCGATCGGAATTGGCGGGGGAAACGGTGATCCCGATTTTGCCCATGATGCCGCGGGGCATGCCCGGGGCGTGGGAAAGGTCTCGCCAGGTTTCGCCACCATCGGTGGATTTCCATATGCCGCTGCCCGGGCCGCCGCTTTCCAGGCTATAAGGCGTGCGATAAACTTCCCAGAACGAGGCGTACAGGACGTTCGAATTATTGGCGTCCATCACAATATCGACGGCGCCGGCTTTGGGGCCGCGCGTCAGAACCTGTTTCCAGGTGACGCCGCCGTCGGTGGAGCGGTACACGCCGCGTTCTTCATTGGAGGCGAACTGATGGCCCAGCGCGGCAACGAATACGATATTCGGATTGCGCGGGTTGACCACCACCGCCCCGATCTGCTGGGTCTGTTCCAGGCCCATATGTTTCCAGGTGCGGCCGGCGTCGGTGGATTTATAAACACCATCGCCAGGGGACGCGTTGCCGCGGATGCAGGCCTCGCCCATGCCGGCGTAGACGATGTTGGGGTCGGATTCAGAGACGGCGAGCGCGCCGACGGAGCCGGTGGCGAGTTGACCGTCGGCGACGGGGAGCCAGGTGAAACCGCCGTCGGTGGTCTTCCAGATTCCGCCGCCGGTGGCGCCGAAATAATAAGTCTGGGGCTGCGAGGGAATGCCGGCGACGGCCGTGGCGCGGCCTCCGCGGAAGGGTCCGATGGAGCGGTAGTGAATGGAGTGAAGAGGATTCGGCGCGGGCTGGGCGGAAACCGGAAGGCAGCAGGAGACAAATATTACGAGCGATAGTAGTCGATGCATACCATAAGATCTTAACGCGAATGATAATCTGGGAGCGGTTCGGTTATGAACATCATTAAGGCGAATGAAAAATACGAGGCGTGGCTGGGCGAGCGGATTCCGCTGCTGGCGGAGGATCTGACGCACAAGCATGAGCTGATGCGGGAGGCTCCGTTTCCGTTTCTGCGGGCGACGTTTTACCGCTGGGCGGAGACGTGGCCGGAGGTGTCGCCGGCAACGGCGGGGGCGCCTGAAGTGCTGGGGGTCGGCGATCTGCACGTGGAGAATTTCGGCACGTGGCGCGATGTGGAAGGACGGCTGGTGTGGGGTATCAACGATTTCGACGAGGCGTGCTGGCTGCCTTACACGTGCGATCTGGTGCGGCTCGCGACCAGTGCGCATTTCGCGATCGCGGGGGATCATTTGAAAATGATCTCGCCGGGGAAGGCTTCGCGGGCGATTCTCGACGGGTATCGCGCGGCGCTGAAAGCCGATGGCGGCGTGTTCGTGCTGGCGGAGCATCATCCGGTGCTGCGTCACATGGCGGTCGAGCGGCTGAAACAGCCGGAACTTTATTGGGAGAAGATGCTGGCGCTGAGAACGCTGACCGGGAAGATTCCGTCGAGCGCGGCGAAATCACTGAAGCGGATGATGCCCGATGCCAAGTTGAAATTTCGCGTGGTGCATCGCGTGGCGGGGCTGGGAAGCCTGGGCCGGCTGCGATTCGTCGCGCTGGCGAATTGGCATGGCGGCACGGTGGCGCGGGAGGCGAAGGAACTGACCACGTCGGCGTGGCTGTTCGTTCACCCGGGCAAAAGAAAGACGAAGCTTTTCTACCAGGAGATATTGGACCGGTCGATCCGCTGTCCGGACCCGTTCGCGAAACTGTGCGGCCGCTGGATGCTGCGGCGGCTAGCGCCGGACTGTTCGCGCATCGAGCTGGCGTCGTTGCCGGCGACGCATGACGCGGTCAAACTTCTATTCGCGATGGGATGGGAAACGGCAAACGTGCATTTAGGGAGCGTGAAGGCGGCGGTGCTGGTGCGGGATCTGGAGAAGCGGCCGTCGGGGTGGCTGCACCGGGCGGCCGAGGAAATGTTCGAATCGACGGCGCACGATTGGCAGGAGTGGCGGAGGCACCGGTCTACGCGTTGACCCAGCGCAACACGCGATCGAGAGCGGCGGTGGTGGCTGCGTCGAGCTTCGCGCCGGGAGCGCGGATCGCCGAGCTCGCGAGCGCTCCGCGGCGGCGCAGCACTTCTTTACGAATCGCCATACCGATGCCTTCCTGAAATTCAAAACGCATCAGTGGGACGCTGCGATAGAAAACATCGGCGGCCTTATCGATTTCGCCCGCGCGGAATGCTTTGACGATCCCGACCAGAATTTCGGGATAAGCGAAGCCGGTCATCGCGCCGGTGGCGCCGGCCATCAGCTCTTCCAGAAGGAAGACGCCGCCGAGTCCGCCGAAAATGCGGACTTCGATGTCCTTGGTCGCTTCCAGAATGCGCGAGGTTTTGAAGGGCGTGGGAGGATCTTCGAGCTTGATGGTGCGCGCGCGGGGAATTTCGCGGGCGATGCGGGCCAGCAGGGCGGGCTCCATGGTGAAACCGGTGATGGGCGGGAAATCCTGAACGACGAGCTCGATATCGACGGCGTCGGCAACCGCGGCGAAGTGTCGCACCACGGCTTCGGAGTTCAATTTCGCCATGCGCGGAGGACTGATCATCACCGCCGACGCTCCCGCGGCTTTCGCGCTGCGCGTGTATTCGATGCATGTGCGCAGGCCTTCCGCGGTGGTTCCGGCGACCACCGCCACGCGGCCGTTGACATGTTTCATCACCGCATCGAGGACGGTCTGGCGTTCGACGTCGGTGAGGCGCGCGACCTCGCCGGTGACCCCGAGCGCGGTCAATCCGTTCACGCCGCCCGAAATGAACAGGTCGATCACGCGGCCCATGCTATCCAGATCGAGATCGCCATTGTCAAGAAACGGCGTCGGCAAAACCGAAAAAACTCCCTCTAAAACGGACAAATTGTTCTCCTCTTATAAAACCGCGGTCTCTTCGATCAGACGGCCCTCGGCGAAGCGCGCGTAGTTGAGCAGGCGCGCGTCGATCAGGTCGGTCGTGCCCTTCAAAATGAGATCCGCCAAAATCTTTCCTGTCGCGGGCGAATGCATCACGCCGTGCCCGCTGAATCCGTTGGCGAAATAAAATCCGCCGACGCCGGGCGCCTCGCCGAGCACCGGGTGATGGTCCGGCGTCATTTCATAAAGACCCGCCCAGGCGCGCGATGGATTCACTTCCAGTTCTTCGAACACGGGCACGCGGTCCACCGCCCGCGTCAGAATTTTCTCGATGAAGGCGCGATCGAAATGCGTCTTGAAGCCGGGCTTTTCGTCCGCGTCGTTCCAGGCGAGCAGGAGGCCCAGACCTTCGGGCCGAAAATGAAAGCCGGTGGACATATCGACCACCATGGGCGCGCTGTGCGCGACTTTATCGAACGGCTCGGTGGGGACCAGCATGCGGCGCAGAGGCTCGACGGGCAGGTCGACGCCGGCCATTTTCGCGATCTCCGCCGACCACGCGCCCGCCGCGTTGACGACGGTGCGCGTCGCGATAGGGCCTTGCGTGGTTTCGACCGACGCGATGCCCTTTGGGTCAAGCGACAGGCCGGTCACCTGCGCATCGCGGATCAACTGAGCGCCTTGATCGACCGCGCGCAGCGTGAAGCCGGTCATGACGCTGTAAGGATCGACGAAACCGTCGGTCGAACAGAAGCTTCCGCCCAGAATATCGTCCGATCGAAGCTGTGGGACCATGGCGACAATTTCGTCACGAGTGACCAGGGCCGCTGTTTTCAGGCCCGCCGCAACCTGGCGTTCATAATTCGCGCGCAGATATTCGAGATGCCGGTCCGCGGTCGCGACGAACAGATATCCTTGCGCGCGATAGCCCGACGGATGCGCCATGTCCCGCTCGAAATCGCGAAAAAAAGGAATCGAGTAAAGCGACATCTGAATATTGACGTGCGTCGAAAACTGCGCGCGCACGCCGCCCATGCTTTTTCCGGTGGAGCCTTTACCCTGGCTGCTTTCGCGTTCGAGGATCACCACGCTGCGGCAGCCCGCAGCCGTCAATTGATAGGCGATGCTCGATCCGACGATACCTGCGCCAATGATAACTACGTCCGCCGATGGAACCATGAAGAGTTGATTCTAACCCAGGCTGCTCCGCGTCAGCGACGATCCTCCGTCGCAATGATAAACCGCTCCGGTGATGTAGGACGCGGCCGGCGAACACAGGAACAGCGCGAGGTCCGCCAGCTCGTCCTTGGTTCCATAGCGGCCCAGCGGCACGTTCTTTTCGGCCGCCGCGCGTGTCTCCGGAGTCGGCGTCAGGCGGCGCATGCCCTCGGTATCGTCGGTCGGTCCCGGCGTAATGCAGTTCGCGCGGATCCCTTCCGGACCCCACTCGATGGCCAGCGTCTTCATCAACAATTCGATGCCGGCCTTGGCCGCGCAGACGTGCGCCTGATAGGCGATGGCCACGTTGGCCTGATTCGCCGAGATGCTGACCACCGACGCTCCGGGCTTGCGCAGCGATGCATAGGCCGCGCGGCAGGTGTTGAAAGTGCCCAGCAGGTCGATGTCGATCACGGATTTGAATCCATTGGCCGACATGCCCGCCACGGACGCTGGGAAATTTCCGGCGGCGCCGCACAATAGAATATCGATCTCGCCTAATTCATTGCGAGTCCTTGAAACCGCGCCCTCGACGGCAGGGTAATCCCGCACATCGAGGGCGGCCGTTTCCGCGATTCCTCCGGCGGCGCGAATCGCCGACGCGGCGGCATCCAGCTTCTCCTGCTTGCGCCCCACCAGCATGACTTTGGCGCCGTGCTCGGCGAACCGCTCGGCGATTCTTTGGCCGATTCCGCTGCCGCCTCCGGTCACGAACGCGACTTTTCCCGGTAGTAAATGATCGCGAAAGATGCCTGGCATGCTGGCAACGATAGCACTATTTCAAAATCACGAAGAAGGCCACGCAGGCGGCGACCGAGAGAATCCCCATCCATGCAATCCCGTCGAGCACTTCGGGCAGTCGCGTGGGCCGTGGCGTGCGGACGTGGTTCATCACCGAAGATGCCAGCCTGGGGGGCGCGGATATTCCGGCGAACGCGCGGGTCAGCTCTTCATCGATTTCGTCAAAACCGATCTCGTCAAACTTGTCGAACGCCACGATCCGCCTCCTTAAATATGGTAGCGAGTTGCTGCCGCGCGCGGTGAAGATGCGTTTTCACCGTGCCGACCGGCAAATCCAACAACCGCGCCACCTCTTCGTACGATCGATCTTCCATATAAAACAACATCACCACCTGCCGGTAATTGTCCGGCAACTGGCCGACCATGCGCACGATATCGGGCTGCCGGTCCGGCCGCTCCAGCGCGTCATGCGCGGCTTCATCGATGGGTACCGATCGGCGCGCGGCGCGTTTCGCGATGGCCGTCAGGCAAACATTTCGCGCGATCGAAAAAATCCACGTGCCGAGCGCGGATTGGCCCCGATAGCGCTCCATCGATTTCCAGATGCGCAGAAAACTCTCCTGTGCGGAGTCCTCGGCCTGCGCGCGGTCGCCCAGCATGGAATAGCAGAGCCG
>JBEKOZ010000365.1:0-5604 GCA_049521275.1 Bryobacteraceae bacterium
CCGCTTGGACCGCCGCAGACCTCGACCGAGCGGCTTCCGCTTTATACTCAAACCGCCGTGAGCTTTCTTTACGACACTCCGGTGGGCAACGCGTTCTATAACGCGGGACAATTGCGCCTGACCAGGCGCTTCGCCAAAGGCGTCTCGACCAACCTGCTGTATACCTATTCGAAGGCGATGGATGACGCGGTGCTGGCGCAGAACTTCTACGATCAGGCCGCCGAACGCGCGCTCTCGACTTACAATCACACGCACGTGCTGGCGCTGAATTGGGTGATCGCCTCGCCGGTCGACGCCACCAAGGGATTCCTGTCGCATCCGGTATTTCTCGCCAAGGCGCTCAAGGACTGGACGCTCTCCGGATCGCTGAGTGCTCAGACCGGCGCTCCGCAGACTGCTACCGTGACCGGGAACCTCGACGGCACCGGCTCGCCCGCCGCTCTCCGCGCGGATGCGACCGGAGAGGCGATCGATGCCGGTAAAGGCTGGTTTAACACGGCGGCATTCACGGTGCCTGCTTCTGAAACTTTCGGCAACGCCGGACGCGACACCATTATCGGGCCGGGATCGGTGATCTTGAATCTGTCGCTCGCGCGCAGCATCAATCTGCACTCGGAGCGGAGGCGCCTCGAATTCCGCATCGACACCACCAACTTTATGAATCACGTGAATCCGTCGGGATTGATCACGGTGGTGAATTCCGCGCAGTACGGCGAAATTACCAGCGCGGGCGCGATGCGCGCCGTTACGGCTACCCTTAGATTAAGGTTCTGATTTTATGAAGAAGTCCCTTCTGGCGCTGATTATCGCTTCGGTCGTCATGATGTCCTTGTCCGCGCAATTTACCGCGGACACTCGACTGGTGATCGTGAACCTGTCGGCCAAAGACAAGTCCGGCAGGCCGATCCTGACGCTCAAAAAAGAGGACGTCGAGGTTTTCGAAGACGGCGTCAAGCAGGACATCAGGGTCTTCGAGCTGCAAAGGCTCGAAGGAGAAGAGCTCCCCCCGATTTCGGACGCCAGCATTTCGAAGTCGAAGACGATCGAAGAAAAAGTCAACGTCGCGCCCGGCAAAGCCTACGTGGAGCCGGCGAAGAACAGCGTGATCAAGTATCAGGACCGCCGCCTGTTGTGCCTGCTCTTCGACATGACCTCGATGCAGCCGCCGGAGCAGTTGCGCGCGCAGGAAGCCGCCATCAAGTTCCTCGAAACGCAGATGACCTCGAACGACCTGGTCGAGATCATGACCTTCAATTCGAATATCAAAGTCGTCGAGGAGTTCACCGCGGACCGCGAACGCCTGATCACTTCGCTCAAAAAACTGATTGTGGGCCAGGGTTCCGACTTCGCCGACCTCGCGGCGACCACCGCGGATGAGAACGACGACAGTGGCAGTTTCACCGCCGACGACACCGAGTTCAACATCTTCAACACGGACCGCAAGCTGAGCGCGCTTGAAGACGCGTCCAAGAAGCTGGGCGCGTTTCCCGAGAAAAAGGCGCTGATTTATTTTTCGAGCGGCGTGGGCAAAACCGGCGTCGAGAATCAATCGCAGATCAAGGCCACCACCAACGCGGCGATCCGGGCCAACGTCAATATTTACTCCATCGACGCGCGCGGCCTGGTGGCCAATCCGCCCGGTGGAGACG
This sequence comes from Bryobacteraceae bacterium, assembly GCA_049521275.1. Classification (GTDB taxonomy): domain Bacteria; phylum Acidobacteriota; class Terriglobia; order Bryobacterales; family Bryobacteraceae; genus Palsa-187. Next base: position 1,650 of record JBEKOZ010000365.1, read on the forward strand.
CCTCGCAGGCCTCCTCGCGCGGCACCGGGATGATCACCGGAACCAAGCAGGCCAGCATCAAAGCGGCTTTCCAGGATTCCCAGGAGACGCTGACCACGCTCTCGGCCGATACCGGCGGCAAGGCCATGCTCGATACCAACGATCTGACCATGGGCATCAAGCAGGCGCAGGACGACATCAACAGCTACTACATCATCGCCTACTACCCGAAGAATGCCGCCGACGACGGCAAGATGCGGCGCATCGATGTAAAGCTGGTCAACAAGGCGATGTACGCCAAGCTCGATTTCCGCAAGGCATATTATGCGAACAAAACCTTCGCGAAATTCAACGCCTCCGATAAGGAACGACAGCTTGAGGAAGCGCTGATGCTCGGCGATCCCGTAAGTGAACTGCCGCTGGCGCTCGAAGTCGATTATTTCCGCGTCGCCAAAGACCGCTATTCCGTGCCCATTTCAGTCAAAATCCCCGGCTCCGCCATCGGCCTGCAAAAGAAGGGCGCCAAGCAGACCGCCGATCTCGATTTTATCGGCCAGGTGCGGGACGCTTCGGGCAAACTCATCACCGGCGTGAAAGACAACATCACCGTGAAGCTGGGCGAAGGCGATGCGGCGGCCATCGGGCGCCGGTACCTGCAATATGACACCGTGCTGACGCTCGCGCCGGGAACCTACACGCTGCGCTTCCTCGCCCGCGAGAATACCAGCGGCAAGATGGGCACTTTCGAGGAGAAATTCACCATCCCCGATTTGAACGCCGAGAAAACGTTGCGCCTCAGCTCCGTGATCTGGAGCAATCAGCGCGAAGCCATCGCCTCCACCGTCGGCGCGGCCGAAAATAACAAGAAACTGCTAGCGGCCCACCCCCTGATTCAGGACGGGCAGAAGACCGTGCCGAGCATCACCCGCGTGTTTCGCAAGGATCAGACGATGTACGTCTTTTTCGAAGTCTACGATCCGGGCATGGACCCCGACCGTAAGGTGCCGAGCCTCTCCGCGGAGGTGGAACTGATTTCCGGCGGACGCCGCGTCTTCACATCGGCCGCCGTGCGCCAGAACAAGCTGGCCGATAAAAGGCCCGGCGTGGCGCAGTTCAGCTTCCAGATCCCTCTGGCGAAGCTCGCCGCTGGACAGTACATTTCCCAGGTCAACGTGATCGATGAAACGGGGCACAAATTCGCCTTCGCGCGGAATGAGATCGTGTTGCTCGCGGGAGACAACAAAACGCAGGCGAGCGCCGACCCCAAGCAGCCCCAAGCCAGGTAAACCGTGGTTCGGGAACTATGCGGGCGGACGCGGTGTCAATTCATAACATGGACGCCGAATATCAGCCCGCCGAATACCACCACGGCGGCAAGTACATATAGAGCCCATCGCATCATGCGTCCCTTGCTGGTGCTGACGCGATCCTCATCTTTGCGCATCTGATCGTCGAGGCTATCGAACATGGGAACCTCCCCTTAACTAAGAAAACGTTAGGAAACACGGTTCGATCTAGAGCTACCGCAGATCATACACCCATCTTTCGACGAAAGAAAGCCCCTCCCGCCCTATGCGGCGCCGGCCGGTTTTCGGGTGCGAATTTCCTGCACCGAGTAAATCCGCCGCCCCTGGCTTTCGTAATACGTCCGGGTGAGCAGCTCGCCCAGGATGCCGGCGCAGAAAAGAATCACTCCGACCAGCAGAGCCAGCGCGCACATCACCACCAACGGCCCGTGTTGCTGCAGGATGTCGCCCGTGGTCCAGATTTTCGGTACCGCCAGCACCGCCAGCACCAGACTGCTGAGCCCCACGCTCACCAGGCCCCACTTGCCGAAAAAATGCATGGGCCGCGTCAGGTATTTCAAAAGAAAACGGATCGTGACGATGTCGAAGATCATGCGAAACACCCGGCCGCGCCGCTCCCGGGAGACCGCGCCCGCCAGGGGTCGCTCGTGGATCGGCACCTGGGCAATGCGCGCCCCATAAAAAGCGGCCAGCGCCGGAATCAGGTGGTGCAACTCGCCGTACAAATTTACGTTCTTAAGAATCTCCGCGCGGTATGCATTCAGGCTGCTGCCGCTATCGAATAGATGGACTTTCGATGCCTTGGCCGCCAACCAGTTGGTGACCCGCGAGGAAAGCCGATCCCTCGCCGACCCGCCGTCCCAACCCCTTCGCCAGCCGATCGCGATATCGAAACCCTCGTCCAGCTTCGCCAGAAGGATGGGAATATCGTCCACCGCGTAGCGGGAATCGCCGTCCATGGTGACGATGATCTCGCCCTGCGCCTCGTCGAAGCCGGCCGAGAGCGCCGCGGTCCTGCCGAAGTTTCGCCGCAGCTGGATGACCTTCAGGTGGCCGTCGGTTTCCACCAGGTTGGCCAGCAGTTCGAAGCTCCGGTCGCGTGACGCTTCGTCGATGAACAGGATTTCGTAGGGACGCTGCAACCGGTCCAGCACCGGCGTCAGCCGGTCATAAAGCGGGAGGATCAGGCTCTCGTCGTTATGGATCGGAATTACAATCGACAGCACACTTACTTTAAGTATACTGGAAGCTCCGCGCTACCCACACAATCGATGAAACTCAGGCTGCTGGAATACATTATCTGCCCCATCTGCGCCGGTCCGTTCGATCTCAGAAAGGACAAGCTGGAAGTCGAAGAAATCATGGAGGGAGAGCTCCTCTGCCGGAGCTGCGGGAAATCCTACCCGATCCGCCGCGGAGTGCCTCGCTTGCTCCCCGAATCATTTTCGAAGGAACAGGAAGCCACCGCCGCCGCCTTCGGCTATGAGTGGACCCACTTCACCGAAATCGAAGACACTTACGAGCAGGAATTCCTCGACTGGATCCATCCGGTCGGCAAGGACTTCTTCCCCGGCAAGCTGGTCCTGGACGGTGGCTGCGGAAAGGGCCGCCACGTGGCCTTGTCCGCCGCCTTCGGAGCCGCCGATGTGATCGGCATCGACGTCTCGGACGCGGTCGATGCGGCCTTCCCCAACACTCGCCATCTGCCGAACGCGCATATCGTGCAAGCCGATATCTACAATGTTCCGCTGCGGCCGGTCTTCGGATATGCGTACAGCATCGGAGTCCTCCACCATTTGCCCGATCCGAAGGCCGGCTTTCTTTCGCTGGTCCAGCGCCTGAAGCCCGGGGCAAGAATGTCGGCGTGGGTCTATGGCGAGGAGGGCAACTGGTGGATCACGCACCTGGTGAGCCCGGTCCGCGAAGTGGTCACTTCGCGCCTGCCGCCCGCGATCACCAAAGCGCTCGCCTTCCTGATCGCCGTCCCCATGCAGTTGGCCCTCAAGCTTCTGTATCGTCCCATCAATCGGCACTTGCCGGGCCTCAAGAGATTTCTTTTTTACAACGACTATCTCTACTCAATCTCCGGCTTCTCGTTCCGCGAAAATTATTCCACCGTGTTCGATCACCTGATTGCGCCGACCGCGTTCTACATCAGCCGGGAGCAATTCGCATCGTGGTTCGAAGAAGCGGGCCTCACCGAAGTGAACATCACTTGGCGGAACCGCAACAGCTGGCGCGGCACCGGCCTCGTCCGCGGGTAGAATGTCCTCCCGTCTTGTGGGGCCGAATCAGGAAATCCGGGGGGAATTCGATCGTGCGTTCCGCGCCAGAGTTTAGCCGCGCAGCAATTGAGCCAGACGCTCGCGCATCTGAAACATTGCCAACCCGACGATCCCGGTCAAGGTCAGCAGCCAAGTCGCCGGTATGGGAGTAACCGCTGGTCCTGGCGTCACGGTAGGGCCGAGGGTCAATGTGTTTGCCAGTAACGAATAGAAAGCAGCATTATTGGTGCCATAGAAGCCGGGAACCAGGTTCACATCGATCACGCCGCTCGCGCTGCGGGCAATCATGTCGACTCCCGCGCCGTCCGTGGCGAGCAACGTGGCGCCGGACGCCAGCCCGGGGTGGGCGAAGTTGTCATTTTCGAAGTAGACCACGCTGGACAG
>JBEKOZ010000366.1:0-5570 GCA_049521275.1 Bryobacteraceae bacterium
ATTTTTACGAACGCGAGCGGGCGATTCGCGAAACCAATCAACAGGCGGCGTTCGCGCGGCAGCAATCGATGCTGGCGAAGGAGCAGCGGTTTATCGAGCGGTTCAAGACGCACGCGGCCAAAGCGGCGCAGGTGCAGAGCCGCATCAAGGCGCTGGACAAAATCGAGAAGATCGAGCTGCCGAAAACGAGGCGCGTGGTGAAATTCGATTTTCGCGCGCCGGCGAGGTCGGGGGATCAGGTCGCGGTGATCGAGGATGTGCATAAAAGTTACGGGCCGCGGGTGATTTATGACGGGTTCAGCATGACCATCCGGCGCGGGGAACGATGGGCAGTGATGGGCCGGAACGGGGCGGGCAAGACGACTCTGCTGAAGATGATCGCGGGGGCGAGCGAGCCGGATTCGGGCAGCGTGCGGTTGGGCGCGAGTTTGAACATGGGATATTTCGCGCAGCAGTCGCTGGATGTTCTGGATCCGGAGCTGACGGTGATCGAGCAGTTGCAGAGGGATTTTCCGCAGGATGGATTGGGGTCGCTGCGGTCGCTGGCCGGCGCGTTTCAGTTTTCGGGCGACGATGTGGACAAGAAGATAAGGTCGCTATCGGGCGGTGAGAAGTCGCGGCTGGCGATGGCGCGGATGCTGTACGATCCGCCGAATTTTCTGGTGCTGGACGAGCCGACCAATCACCTGGACCTGGCGACGAAGGAGATGCTGGTGGATGCATTGAAGGATTTTCAGGGCACGATGATTTTCGTGTCGCACGACCGGACGTTTTTGCGCGGGCTGGGGTCAAGAGTTCTGGAGTTGGGAAGCGAGCCGCATTTCTATCCGGGTTCTTACGACGAATATGTGCAGGCCACAGGGCACGAAGCGCCGGGGATTTCCTCATGAAAAAGCTGTTGTTGTTCGCCGCATTCGCCGGCGCGCTGGCGGCACAGCCCAACTATGAAGTTTACGGAATCCGCTACGCGACGATCAAGGATTTTTCGGTGGCGGGGCTGGTTGCGGGCGCCGATAAAGATCGCAAGATGGACATTGCGATGTATGTGTGGCTGATCAAGGGCGGCGGAAAGAATGTTCTGTTCGATTGCGGATTCTATCGCGAAAAGTTTATCCAGCGCTGGAAGCCATCCGAGTTCGTGAAACCGTCGGAGGCGTTGCAGAACGCGGGGCTGAAGCCCGAAGACATCACCGACGTGATCATCAGCCATATTCACTGGGATCACGCCGATGGATTCGATCTGTTTCCGAAAGCCAAAATCTGGATTCAGAAAGACGAGCTGGAATATTACGCGGGCGAAGCGTGGCAATCCAAACGCACGGCGGCGGGTGACGCGGAGGATGTGCTGGGCTTAGTGAAATTGAATACGGAAGGGAAGGTCGGCCTGGTGAAGGGCGACGGGCAGGAAATTATTCCCGGTATCACCTGTTACATCGGCGGGAAGCATACGTATCAATCGCAGTACGTTGGCGTGAAGACGGCCGCGGGCGTGGTCATCCTGGCGAGCGACAACGTGTACTTGTATGAAAATCTCGAGAAGCACGTGCCGATCGCGGCGACATTGGATGCCGCTTCGAATCTCAAGGCTCAGGACCGGATGAAGACACTGGCGGCGAGTGACAGGCTGATTATTCCGGGGCACGATCCGGCGGTGATGAAGAATTTTACTGTCGTCGCGCCGGGGGTGGTACGAATCGAATGACGAAGGGCGGCCGATGCTGCCTACTAATTGAGCATAACGTCATGATTGTTTGCGAACGTCCGCATGCTGACGCATGGCGGTTCAGGGCTCGGGAGCAGACTGTCCGCTCCCCTGAAAATAACGGGCGTCGAGATGAGTCTCGACGCGGCACGCAAAAGTGCGTGCGCCACAAGACGCATTTTCATCGCCATCGGTTAGAGAGCGGGTTTGCTTAGGGCGAGTGCTCTCTCTGACGCGCGCAGGCTCGCGAGCGTCTCTTCGGGCGAATGGGTGTCGAGCTTCGCGGCGGTTTCGCTCACCAGAGCTCTGGCGGCAGCCTGATTGATCACCGGCTGGGAGTTCGGCTTGACTTTGCCGACCGGTTGCAGGGCATCGGCCCATTGCTTGAGGTCGGCCCTGGTCGCGCCTTTTTCCAGGCGGCGGATCAGCTCGCGGGTGGTTTCGAGAACGGCCTTGCGGCGCTCGATGAACTGGGTGACTTTCTCGGGAATACCGGCCGTCGATCCGTCGGCGAAGATTGCGGCGGTCAGATGCATATAATCCGGCACGGCGCCGGCCGTCATATTGGTCACCTGGATGCGCTTCTCGGCGCCGGGAGCAAGCGGCTCCGCGCTAATTTCGTCCTGCCACAGCGAATAGGAACTCCCGGGGTAGTTCACCAGTTCGATCAGATACGCGGTGAGGGGCTGAGACGAAGTATTCTTTACGAAGAAAACGGTTCCACCGCCGATCGGCTCGGTGCGCAGCTCGGGCAGTTGCGCGGCCATCGCGCCCAGGGGCAGCAGGAGAGCGATTGCAATTTTCTTGACAGACATAGTGAATTTATTATCTACTCTCTCTAGAGTTGAAACCAATGAAATCCTACATTATTTTGATGCTGGCAGGCACTTGCCTTTCGGCACAGGTGAAGTTCTCGCCCGAGGACATCGCCGTGAATATCGACGGCAAACCGTTCACGACTTTTCATTATGGCGCTGCCAACAACAAGCCATACCTCGCGCCGTTGCGATCGGCGTCGGGCAAGATCGTCACCCGCGGGTTCCCTATGGAGAATATCGCTGGCGAGAGCCGCGACCATCTGCATCATACCGGGCTGTGGTTTTCCTACGACGATGTAAACGGGGTGAAATTCTGGGAGAACGATCCGTCTTATACCAAGCCACACGTCGGGAAGATTGTGGTCACAAAGACGGAGTGGAAAGACGGCGATAAGTCCGGTACGCTGAGCGCGACTATGGAATGGCGCGACCCCGCCACCGGGAAGCCGCTGCTGGTAGAGAGCCGCGACATGATCTTTTACCCCGATCCGAAGCTGCGGATCATCGATTTCCATGTCACGCTGACCGCCGCGCAGGAGGTGACCATCGGCGATACCAAAGAGGGTGGTTTCGCCATCCGGCTACTGGATAACTTCACGGAGCGGAAGGGCGGCAAAATGGTGGACGCCAACGGCAGAACCGGCATGGCGAATCCGGCCGGGACAGGCGTGTGGGGAAAACGGTCGAACTGGGTGGACTACACGGCTGAGGTAGACGGCGAGCGGATGGGGGTGGCGATTTTCGACAATCCGCAAAACCCGCATTCTCCCGCTTACTGGCATGCGCGGGATTATGGCTTGGTCGCGCTGAATCCGTTCGGCCAGAACGCGTTCGATGAAAACCTGGCTGAGAACAAGACGAAGCTGGCTGCCGGCCAGAAACTGACGTTCCGGTGGCGGGTGGTGATTCACCCCGGTGACGCGACTACCGGCGGAGTCGCCGATCTGTACAAACAGTATTTGTCCAAGCACTAGCCGTTTCACAATACGAAATGGGACCTAGTCTTATGAAGGCAAGATTTCGGCGACTTTGCATAAACTAAGTGAGTTTGCAGACACTGGTGAGCAGAGTTGTGTGCTCAGAAATCAAATCCATCCCTGCTCGAGAAGTGGTTCCGCCAATAAAATATTTATTTTCATTCATTTAGGAGAGTCCATGTTGGTCGCTTCGAGAATCTATTCAAAACCTGATTGCTTTCCGCGTACATCGCCGCGATTGCTTTTTTGGGCGTGCCATCGCACATTTCGAGCCTTTGATCGAGTACACCGGCCAATAGATATATTTGACAGGTCACACGAAACCCTTTAGTATTTTGATCAGCCGTTCTATTTTTTGCCTGTACTTAAGGTTTGTTCATTCAGGGGGTAGTTATGTTCAAAGCGTCCCGGTCGACGTTAGCAGGCGCATGCATGCTTGGCTCGACCCTTCTTTTTCTCGGTTTCCAAAACACCGCATTCAGCCAAGGAACCGCCGCCGCGCAAGTCGCCGGCACTATCACCGACTCCAGTGGCGCGGCGATTGTCAACGCGGATGTCGCCATGACGGAAGTCGATAAACACACGGTGCACGCGACCAAGTCGGACTCGAGTGGGAGTTACACGCTGGGAAATCTCCCGGTGGGACCGTACCGCTTCGAAGTCAAGGCGCCTGGGTTTAAGGAATACGTTCAAACAGGCATCGAACTGGTAGCGAATAACAACATTCAGATCAACGCAGCGATGCAGGTCGGCTCGGCTACGCAGACGGTGGAAGTGAACGCCTCGGCGAGCATGGTGGAAACGAAGGAGAACTCCATCTCCGCTCTGGTCGATCAGCAGCGCATCAATGAACTTCCGCTCAACGGACGCCAGGTCACGCAGTTGATTTATACGATCGGAGCGGCGGTACCGGCGGATGCTGGCGACACCGGAAGCAAAACTTTCTGGAACGCAACGCGGATCGCGATTGCCGGCGGACAGGGCAACGGCACTGCCTATCTGCTGGACGGAGCCGATGCTACCGACGCGATGTCGAACGTCAACCTGCCGTTCCCGTTCCCGGACGCCCTCCAGGAGTTCAGCATCGAGACCAGTTCGGTGTCGTCGCAATTCGGCACGCATCCTGGCGCGACGGTGAATGTGGTTACCAAGTCCGGCGCGAACGCATTTCATGGCGACCTGTTTGAATACCTTCGCAACGGCGATATGGACGCGCGCAACTTCTTTTCGGTAAGCGGGCCCGACACTCTAAAGCGAAACACGTATGGTGGAACGGCCGGTGGCCGAATCATTAAGGACAAGTTGTTCTATTTCGGCGGATTCCAGGGTGTGCAAAACCGCCAGAATCCTCCGTCCACAACCACTCACATTCCTACGGCCGCCATGCTGGATGGCAACTTCAGCACCATCGCCTCAGCCGCGTGCGGCAAGAATGTCACGCTGATTAACCCCAACGGCGGTCTGCCGTTTCCGGGCAACCAGATTCCAGTGGGGCAGTTCGATGTGGCGGCATTCAATCTGGCGTCGAAGTATCTGCCGACGGCGGCAGCCAACCAGTGCGGCTTAGTGACCTACGGCATTCCTCAAACCGGAGACGAACAGCAGTGGATCGAGCGCACGGACTGGGTGGTGAGCGCGAAACAGAACATCTGGGGAAGATATTTTTGGGATCATTGGACCAATCCGCCGGTCCTAGTCGGCCAAAATCTGCTGACCACCACGTCGCCAGGGAACCTCGAGCTGGCGCAGGAAGCAACCATCGGCGATTCGTATGCATTCAGCCCGACCATCGTCAACACCTTCCATGTCAGCTTCAATCGCCGGCGCGACGATCGCGGGCCGACGAATTTTCCGATTAACTGGACCGACCTAGGGTCCAATATGTTCAGCAACGTTCCGAACTTCCTGTTGATTTCAGGAATGACGGGCGGCTTCACCACGTACTGCGGCACCTGCGCCAAGGGATTCTTCAATGTGAACGACTACCAGATCGCCGACGACGTGAACTGGGTGAGAGGCAGACATCAAATCAGCTTCGGAGCCAACGTCATCCGCGTGCAGAACAACACCCTC
>JBEKOZ010000367.1:0-5561 GCA_049521275.1 Bryobacteraceae bacterium
TCGGCCAGCGTCTTGCTCGCGAGTTCGACATTGGGAACACCCAGCGCCAGATGGTTCATCACGCCCCTCGTTTTGGGCGACGGGTTGTGGACATTGAGCATGTATTCCAGCCAGTCCGTCCCGTCCGGCACCCGCATGTCGACCCAATCGGTGCGATCGTCCCTCATGCCTCCGTGCCACATTTCGCGGAACCCGAGAATGTCTTTATAAAAAATGTCCGCCGCGTCGCGATCGGCGACCGTAACGCCCACGTGGATGATATGCTCCGAGATCCGCGTGGGGGGAAGAAACTTCCCGAAGTTCCGGCTGTGCAGGGAACCCGGCAGGTACTCGACCAGCTCCACGTTGTGGCCGTCGGGGTCCTTGATCATCATGCTGATATTCCCGTCGAGACCCAGTTTCAGCGAGTCCGGCACCTTCACTCCGCGGCTGGCCAGATAATCGCGCAGTCGACGGATGTCCGTGGTCTCGAAAGCAATGTGAGACAGCCGGTCTTCGGAGTCGTCCTTCAACTCCGGAAAAACTTCGATGTACTGATGGTCGTTGACCTTGAAATAGGTCAACAGCAGCCCGCCGGACGCCTTATCGAGCGTAAAAGGCTCTTCGAAGCCGAGGTCCCGGCCGTAGAAATTTCGCGCCGCCTGAAGGTCGTTGGTCTTCAATCCGATGTGCGCCACGCCGACAATGGGCGGCCGCTGGGCGGGCTGAGCGAACAGCTGCGCCGCGCCCAGGGCGGCTGCGAGAAACAGGTGCCGGGGATGCATGGTAACAGTATATGGCTTGGCTTCCTCGGCGACTTCGAAACGTGATATCGTGCGACTGTAGCTTACAGCGTATTGTAGGCAAGACGTTTGAAAGGAATACTGAATATGGCCTCTGTGATGTCCTCGCCCGCGGAAAACCGGGTGCGTATTTCCGCGACCAAGCTGCTGATCAATAACCGCTGGATTGCCAGTGAATCCGGCAAGACTTTCGCTACGGTCAATCCCTCCACTGGAGATGAAATCTGCCAGATCGCCGAAGCCGATGCCGCCGATGTCGAGAAAGCTGTCAAGGCGGCCCGCGCGGCGTTTGAGCGCGGCCCATGGAAGAAGATGGCTGCGTCTGAGCGGGGACGGTTGATGAACCGGCTCGCCGATCTGATTGAAACCCACGCCGACGAACTGGCGCGTCTCGAATCTTTGGACAACGGCAAACCCTTTGCGATCGCCAAGGCAGTCGATGTGGCGGCGACGGTTGGATGCTTCCGTTACTTCGCCGGATGGTCCGATAAAATTCACGGCAAAACCATCCCCGTCGACGGCGATTATTTCTGCTACACCCGGCATGAGCCCGTCGGGGTCGTGGGACAGATCATTCCCTGGAACTTCCCCATGCTGATGCTGGCGTGGAAGCTCGCACCGGCGTTGGCCACCGGAAACACGGTGGTGATGAAACCGGCGGAGCAAACCCCGCTGTCCGCGCTGCGCATCGGCGAGCTGATCGTCGAAGCGGGATTCCCCGAAGGCGTGGTCAACCTGCTCCCCGGATTCGGTCCCACCGCGGGCGCCGCCATCGCGAACCATATGGATGTGGACAAGGTGGCGTTCACCGGCTCGACCGAGGTCGGCCATCTGATTATGGAAGCGGCCGCAAAATCCAACCTGAAGCGAGTCACTCTCGAACTGGGCGGCAAGAGCCCCAATATCGTCTTCGCGGATACCGACCTCGACGAAGCGGTCGAAGGCGCCCACTTCGGGCTGTTCTTTAATCACGGCCAATGCTGCTGCGCCGGTTCGCGAGTGTTCGTCGAAGAGAAAATCTACGACCAGTTCGTGGAAAAGAGCGGCGTCCGCGCGAAAAATCGCACCGTGGGCGATCCGTTCGATCCCACAACGGAGCAAGGTCCTCAGGTCGACAGCGCGCAGTTTGAAAAGGTGATGGGCTATATCGGGTCGGGCCGGTCTGAGGGCGCCAAGCTGGTCTGCGGCGGGGAGCGCGTCGGGGACAAGGGCTACTTCATTCAGCCGACCGTGTTCGCCGACGTGCAGGACGATATGAAGATCGCCAAGGAAGAGATCTTCGGACCGGTCATGAGCATCATCCCGTTCAAGAATGTCGACGAGGTGGTCGCGCGGGCCAACCGCACGGAGTATGGTTTGGCCGCGGCCGTGTGGACGCGCGACATCAAAAAGGCGCATTCGATCGCCGATAACATTCGGGCCGGCACGGTGTGGGTGAACTGCTACAACGTGCTCGATCCCAGGTCCCCGTTCGGCGGCTTCAAACAGTCCGGCATCGGGCGCGAGCTCGGCGAATACGGACTGCAACAATACACCGAAGTAAAGTCGGTAATCATCAAGCGCTGAGCGAGCGGAAAAACCTCATTGGCCGCTGATGAACGCTGACGAACGCGGATTCAAAGATGCCAGGGCCTTCGTTTTCAATCTGCGTTTATCCGCGTTCATCAGCGGCCAATTCCGCCTTTAAACCTGAGCAAGCGGTAGATACTTCATCACCGGCCCGACGAACCGAAGCCTCCCGCGCCGCGCGTCGAATCGCCTAGATCGCCTTCTTCCCACTCGATGGCTTCGTATTTCGCGACCACCAGTTGCGCGATGCGGTCGCCTTTTTCGATCCTATAATCGGCTCGCCCCAGGTTGAACATGATGACGCGGATTTCGCCGCGGTAGCCGGGGTCGATGGTGCCGAAATTGACCGTGAGCGAATGCTTCAGCGCCATCCCGCTGCGCGGCCGGACCTGCGCCTCATAACCCGGAGGCAGCTCGATCGCGATCCCGGTGGGGACGCCCTGCGCCACGCCGGGCGACAGGACCACGGATTCGACGGCGCGGAGGTCGAGCCCGGCGTCCTCCTCCGGTCCATGGGCGTAGACCGGCAGCGCGGCGTCAGGCTGGAGTTTCTTGATACGGATTTGCATGTGGAACCCGCTATCATATCGGTTTGACCCTGAGAAATCCACGCGTGCTGGCGGTCGCGCCCATGCCCCCGGAGAAGAGCGCGTACGCGCTGGCGCGATATAGCCGGTCTCCCGATTCGATCCAGAAGTCCATCGAATGGGTGCGCACGCACGACTCGGCGAAGTTTCTCGAGAGCTTCTATTTCCAATACGGCCACGCATCGATTGCCGACCTTGGGCACGTCGTTCTGTGTTTCGAGGGCGTTTCGGAACTGGCCGCGACCGAGATTGAAGACGAGCAGCTCTGGGACGGGCAGGCGCGCTCGTCGCGCTATCAGGATTTTTCGAAGTCGGGTTTCGTCACGCCGCCGGGTTTCTCAGACAGTGAGGCGGCGGCGTACGGGGCTGCCGCGGAGAAGCTGCTCGACGCGTATCACGAGATTCATGCGCGGGCCAAGGAGTATCTGTGCGGGAAACTGGCGCGTCCGGAAGACATGAAGCCGGAGGCGTACGATCGCAACATTACCGCGCGGGCGTTCGACGTGGCGCGGTACGTATTATTCTTCGGAATCCCGACGGGCGTGGGCCAGGTGACCAGCATCCGCACGCTGGAGCGGCAGATCCGACGGTTGAAGGCGTCGGAATACTCGGAAGTTCGCGAGCTGGCGGATGAAATTGCGGGCGCTTGTTCCGCTCCGCCGGCGTGCCCCTGGGATCCCGCTTCGGCAACGGAACCGGTCGCGCCGACGCTCGCGCGGCACGTCGATCCGGACGATCACGCGGCACAGTCGCGCACGGATTTGAAAATCTGGGTGAAGCAGAATTTGCCTTCCTGGTCGGGGACGGCGCGTCTCGAATCGATGGATCTGACGCGTCCCACCGACACCCCCGCGGAGATTGCGGCGACGCTGCTGTATCCCGCGGCGGATTGGCCGTTTCGCGAGCTGTACGAACTGACCCGGTCCTGGTCGGCGTCCCGGCGGAATGAAGTGATCGACGTGGCGCTGCGGTCCAGGACGCGCCGGGATGAGTTATTGCGCGGATTTCGCGGAGGCCTTTACGCGTTCGACATCGTGATGGATATCGGCGCCTACCGGGACATGCACCGGCACCGCCGATGCCAGCAGTACCGGCAGGACTACTCAGGTCAACTGGGCTACGATACGCCGGAGGCGATGGTCGAGAGCGGGTTGGGTTCGTTGTACGGCGCGGTGATGAAGGAAACGTTCGCAGCCATGAAGGCGCTGCCGGCCCCGGCGTCGCATTACCTGCTGCCGTTCGGGGCCCGGTCCCGATTCCTGTTCAAGATGGATTTCGCGGAGGCGGAATATATCGCGCGGCTGCGCAGCGGGGTGAAGGGACACTTCAGTTATCGCAAGGTCGCCTGGGATATGAAGTGCGCGATGGAGCGCCTGGAACCGGAGCTGGGACGCCTGATGGAAGCGACGCCGCCGTGGGTGGAGGACCCGCTTAAGCGGTAATGACCGCATGCGTCAGAGGCCGCGGAAAAACTCGTAGAGATCGCTCCCTGCGGTCGCGGCTCGGAATCGGTGCTACGCAAAATCAATCGCTTACCGAGCCGCGACCACAGGGAGCGATCATCCAGGGCGACTTTTTCCGCAGCCTCGTCAGCATGCGGTCTGGCGTGCTCCCTCAAACAGCAGTCTTAGGCGGCTCCGCCGCTTCGAGCACTTGCGATTCAACCGCTACTTCCCGCAGCAGAGCCTCTGCCGATTCGAGCGAAATTGGTCCATCGAGCACCGTTTTCGGCGAGGCGACGGGCGCGCGATTGGCCGTCAGTGCGGCGGGTGCGGCGGGAGTTCCCGCGGCACGGCGAATGTCCACGAGGATCGTTTTGATCTCGCCCAGATCATTGCCAATCAGGAATAATTTCCAGACTGCCGCGACCACCATGGCGTAAAAGAAGACCGATATTACGCTCGAAATAATGGCTTGGGTGGGACCCACGATAGAATTCTCCTCTAGGAATCCATCGGCGGGCGAAGGAAAAACTTTACTTGTCGAATTCAGTTCTCGGTCGGAGTTTTCTCGACATGATCGATCACGATCAATTCGAGAGGAGCTTTTCGGGCTTCCAGTTTCAATCCCATTTTCTGGACGGACTCGAAAATCGTCGACCCGGAGGGATCGGAGGCATCAGCTAAACCCTTGCCTGCGTCGCCGCCCCCGCCAGGCATGTTCATACCGGCCGCTCTCGCCACGTTCTTAAGGTCGTCCATGGAGAGGTCGAAAGCAACCTGGAAGTTTCCCTTCAACTCCGTCATATCCACCACCGGACGGCCCACAAACTGGGTCGCCATTTCGGCGAGGGACGCCATGGTCATCTTGGCGGCTTCCATGTGCATCCTGCCGTCGGCCATGGTCATGTGCATCTGGCCCATGGGACCGCCTTTCATGGTGACGCCTTTTCCGCTTTCCATGCTGCCGCTCATGCGCATCTGGCTCGATCCCTGGCCTATCACCGTTTCCCCTTTTTTCGGTTCCTCGGGAGTTTCCGGGACAGCCGGATCGGGCTCGGATTCCTTAAGTTTCGGCCCACCCTTCGCGACCACGAGCGCGTAAACGGACTGATCCTTGGTGTCGCGATGGATGACCAGCTTGAACCTTTCGGCCAGCAGAGCCTGGAGCATCTGTGGAACCT
>JBEKOZ010000368.1:0-5510 GCA_049521275.1 Bryobacteraceae bacterium
CGAGGCCGCTGTTCGGAACATAGACGTGACCGTTCGAAACCACGAGGCCAGTCGCCGCAATCCCCGGCGGGCCCACGGGCGTGACCGTCTTCAGATTGCTCGAAATCTGAAAAACGCCGGGTGCCGCTGACATATACGCGTACAAGACTCCATTCGCCCAATCGGCCGCCGCGATCCCGCCGGCGAACGGCAGCGCCAGCGCCCAGGTGACACCGTCGTCATCACTTTCGAAAATTCCGCCCTGCCCATTGCCCAGCAGCCGGCCGGCCCGCGTGGGGTCGGCGAAAATCGAAGTCACCGGAATGGTAACGGTCTGGAACGTCTGCCCGTCGTCGGTGCTCTTGAGTACGTTGTTCGCGCCGTTGAAAATGTAGAGTACCCCTGGCTTGGGAGTCTCGAAGTACAGAGTAAAAGTGTATGCGCTCGCGACCGTCTGCCAGCTCGCCCCTCCATCCGCGCTGCGCACCACGGAATCCCCGTAATCTCCGAAAAGGACGCCGGAATTCGGATCGATCCAAATCCCCCAAGCCAGGGAGTCCTCGGACAGCGTAATTCCGTTGTTGATCAGATTCCAGGTGGCGCCGCCATCGCTGCTCTTGAAAAAGCCCTGATCAAATCCGGCCGCGTAGACGTTCTGGTCGTTCGACGGATCGACGGCGAACTGCCACACCTCGCTTACCTGTGAAAGCGGCGTCCACGTATTCCCGCCGTCCAGGCTTTTCACCGGCGACGTCGGCGAGACCCCGTAAAAAACGTTGGGATTCAGAGGATCGGCCGCGAGCCTGGACACCACAAACTTCGAGCCCACCCGGCTATAAGCAGAACCGGTCCCGTCAATCCGATAGAGCCCCGCCGACGCCAGATAACTCTGCACCGCGGCCTTGACCGGAAAATTGGGCGAAGTCGTATTGCCCGCCACATAGATATTTCCCTGCGCATCGGTGCCTATCCCGGTGAATGTATCCACTCCCAGGTTGTCGATTTCCTGCACCCACCGTAGCGCCGGCAAACTCTGCCCGCAAGCAAGAGGAATAAGAAGGGCGACCCACCACCGAAGCATGAATGTCTCCTAGCGAGACGCGGCACCTCTGAGTATAGCGAACCCGAACGAGCGCCTAGCATTCACTTTCACCCCATCCACTCAGCCCGCGTGCTTCCCGTTTTGTTTGGCTCCGTTGCTTCTGCTAACGCTTCGACTCTGGCACGCCGCACTTGTGGCGCGCGCACTCGTGCGTGCAGCGTCGCCACTCGTGGCGACGCCGTCAGCGCCGTGGCAGTCAGCCGCGCCTCCATGTTATAGGGAACGCGTTCACTAAGGACCTCACCGCCCCACCGGCAGATTAAACCCGAACTTCGACTCCCTCACCACTCCCGACTCATCGAGAATCGCCGTCGCCACGAACCCGGGCCGCTCCGGAGTCCCGAATCGCAGGTCGATCAACTGCACTTCCGTAGTATCCGCCAGCTTTTCGATCCTCCAGAACGGCAACTGCGCGAACCGGTTAAACACCTGAAACGGACGAGTCCGCAGCGCCGCTTCATTGGGCGGACTGGTGTAATCGATGCGCCCCTGCGTCGGGTCGAATTCCATGCTCAAATCAACCGGAACATCCACAATGTAGCCGTCTCCCTCCGCCACGCCGCGCCATTGGACGGGCGTCCAGCGGCTCGGAATCGCGCTCAGCCGGTTGGCCGCCTTTCCGTTGTAGAGCCGCGCGCCCATCACCTCCAGGGCTCTTTGGTGCGCGGCGAACCGCCCGCCTTCGTACGCCAGCAGGAACCCGAGCGCAACCCAGGCCCAACCCCGCTTCGCTCCCGTGCCTTTCTTCGCACCGATCTCGGAACTCACCAGTCCAGCCAGCGCCGGCGCCCCGATCGCCAGCAGGAAGACCAGCAGAATCCATGGATCCACCACGTCCGTCATATCGCGGTGCAGCCAGCGCCCCGAAAACGGCAGCAGCAGCCGTATTCCATACGTATTCGTCCAATCAAGCAGCAGATGGCTCAACACCGCGGCCAGGCACATCGTGTACGATTGCCATCCCCGGTTGCGGAACAGCAGCATCACGATCAGCGCGAGCACCGGAGCGGCGGTCAGCGAATGCATAATCCCGCGATGATATTCCAGATAAGTGAGCGTGCCGCCGGCCCAGGAAATAATGTCCACATCGGGAAGGTTGGCCGCGACCACCAGCATGGCCGCGCTTTTCCCCGACACCCGCGCCATCATCAATCCAACCAGCGAATGCGTGACGTTATCCATACGTATCTGGCACCAGAATCGTAAGCGCGTCGCGAATAATCTCCAGCATCGCGGGCGATCGCCCCACGTATTCGCCGTCGATCTGCACCGGCGCATCGCCCCTCAGTTCGATTTTCGTCGACCGCACCGTGTGCACTCCCGGCATTTTCTGCACCTGCTTCGCGGCCACCGCGAGCATGTAAAAAACGTATCGCCACGGATTCGATCCCTCGAACATCACCGTCTCGAATTCGTCGCTCAGCAGCGACGCCCCGCGCGCCAGCTCCAGGTCGCCTCCGTAGTTGCGCACCCGCGACGCCAGTACAAATCCGCAGGGATAAGTGTCGCCGTTGATGCGTGTTTCGAGCTGCCCCACCCGCTTCACAATCTGCGAAAATCCGGCCACATAGTAAGCGAACTTGCCGGTTCTCGCCTTCAGCCCCGAATGGAGATCGCAGACAATCTGCGCGTCCAGCCCCGCTCCGGCCATCATCAGGAAATGCCGCGCCGGATGACCGGATAAGCACAGCTTCCCGAGCGACACTCGTTTCGGAGTACAGCTTGCCAGGCGATCGATGGCCCGTTCCAGTCTCGAACCGAGGCCGAGTTCCATGGCCAGCACGTTCGCCGTGCCGCCCGGCAACACACCCAAAGGCACGTCCGAACCAAGCTGGCCCCCGATCATTCCGCCCGTCATTCCATTGACGACTTCATTGATGGTGCCGTCGCCGCCCAGCACCAGGATTAAGTCCGCGCCCTCGCGCACCGCTTCGGCCGCGATCTCCGTCGCGTGTCCCGCGGCATCGGTGGGAATAACGCGCGGCCACAGACTCGCGCGGCCAAGGGCGTCAGTGGTACGTTGTAAAGTACGCTCAGGGTTGCGTCTGAATGTGCCGGCGGCGGGATTATAGATAAGAACAGGCTTCCGATATGTCGCGATCCTCTCAGTATAACCTCGAACGAATCGAACATTTGCGGGATGAGCTCCGCCGTCACGAGCATCTTTATTATGTGCTCGACGCACCCGAGATCACCGACGCCGAGTACGACGCCATGATGCGGGAATTAAAGGCGTTAGAAGAAGCTCATCCGGAATTCGCGTCGCCTGATTCGCCCACCCAGCGCGTAGGCGGAAAACCGCGCGAAGGCTTCGTCAAAGTGGCGCATTCGGGCGCGATGCTGAGTCTCGACAACGCGCTCGATGAAGTGGAACTGCGCGACTTCGATCGTCGTGTGCGCGACCTTTTGGGCGAGGAGGCCTACACCTATGTTGCTGAATTGAAATTGGATGGATTATCGCTAGCGGTGCATTATCGCAACGGCGCGTTTTCGCAGGCAGTGACCCGCGGCAACGGTTCGGTGGGCGAGGACGTCACGGAAAATACGCGCACCATCAAGTCGATTCCCTTGCGCGCGCCCGGTTCCTTCGAAGTCCGCGGGGAAGTGGTGTTCAATAAAAAGGCGTTTGAAAAACTTAACGCAGAGCGCGAACTTGCTGAGCTCCCGCGATTTGCCAATCCCAGAAATGCGGCGGCCGGATCGCTCCGCGTGCTCGATCCATCGATTACCGCTTCAAGGCAGCTCGACTTTTACGCATATTTCCTGATTCCGCCCCGTCCGAGCCAATGGGAATCGCTCGAAGCGCTTCATAAGATGGGCTTTAAGGTCAATTCGCATCGCCAGCGCTGCGCCGGCATCGACGAACTCGTTGAGTTTTGCAAAGAATGGGAAACAAAGCGAGATACGTTGCCGCTCGAGATCGATGGCGTCGTGGCGAAAGTCGATTCGGTGGAGCAGCAAGCGAAGCTCGGTTGGACCGCGAAGGCTCCCCGATGGGCCATCGCGTTCAAGTTCCCGGCGCGGCAAGCCCAAACGATTGTTGAAGATATCACGGTCAACGTGGGCCGAACAGGAGCCGTGACCCCCACCGCGATGTTCAAACCGGTGAACATCGGTGGAGTCATGGTATCGAAAGCGACGCTGCATAACGAGGATGAAATCGGCCGGTTAGGCGTGCAAATTGGTGATACGGTTCTAGTCGAACGCGCGGGCGACGTGATTCCGAAGGTTGTGCGGGTGATTGAGGAAGGCGAGAGCCGGCGGCCGTTCGTGATGCCCAAAACCTGCCCCGATTGCGGCGAGGACATCGTCCGAGCGGAGGGGGAAGCGATAAGCCGTTGCATCAACACGAATTGTCCCGCGCGGCTGAAGGAATCGGTACTCCATTTCGCGGCCCGCGGCGTCATGGACATCGATGGCTTGGGCGAAGTGCTGGTGAACCATCTGGTCGACAAAGGACTGGTCACGAACGTCGCCGATCTCTATAAATTGACACTCGACGACCTGGTAAAAATCGAGCGGATGGGTTCTAAATCGGCCTTAAACGTCCTTAATAACATCAGAGCGTCACTGCATCAGCCCTTAAATCGCCTTATTAATGGGCTGGGAATTCCATTTGTGGGCGAACGTACGGCGCAGATATTGGCCGAAACTTTCGGCGACCTCGACAAAATCATGAACGCCGAAGAGGAAGAATTGAAAAAAGCGGAAGAGGTCGGGCCGAAAGTCGCGCACGGCATCCGGCAGTTTTTCGATCAGCACGCGAATCGCGAATTGGTGGAGCGCCTACGCAAGGAGGGTTTTGTTTTCACTTACGAGATCACGCGGCACACCGGGAAATTGCAGGGATTCACCTTCGTGCTGACGGGCACGCTTCCGAATTTGACACGCGAGGAGGCGCAGGAGCGGATCGAGGCGGCGGGCGGGAAGGTTTCGAAATCGGTGAGCAAAAAAACGAATTACGTGGTGGCGGGCGAAGAGGCGGGATCGAAGCTGGATAAAGCGAAGGAGCTGGGGATCAAGATCATCAATGAAGCGGAGTTGATCGGAATGATGGCATGAGTCATTTCTGGGAGCTGCTGAAAGCTCTGGGGCCATGGAGCCTGCTGATTGTTTCGACCGTGGAGTCGTTGGGAATTCCGAATCCAGGCGGGACCGACTGGCTGCTAGTGGCGATGGCCATTGCGCGGCCGGGCGATGCGGCATTGTGCGCGGCGATGGCGGTGCTGGGGTCGCTGATCGGGACGGCGGCGTTTTTCGATGTGATGCAGAGGGGCGGCGAAAAAGTGCTGGCGCGCTATACGTCGTCTGAGCGGGGCGCCAGGTTTCGCCATTGGTTTCAACGCTACGGATTAGTCACGGTGTTCATCCCGGCGCTGGTGCCGCTGCCGTTTCTCCCCTTCAAAGCCTTCGCGGCGTGCGCGGGAGC
>JBEKOZ010000369.1:0-6653 GCA_049521275.1 Bryobacteraceae bacterium
CGTGAGGCCCGGTTGGTCGGCGATCAGATCCACGGCGACGCGTCCAAATGCGGGAACGACCACCGTATCCTTCCTGATGCCGGCAGTCGGCTTGCCGTTGAGCTCGACAAGCTCGAACAGGTGCCGGTGGAGGTGCAGCGGGTGGGAATCGTCACTGCGATTGTGAAACACCAGCCGGTAGCGCAATCCCTGACGGAACACGAATTCCCGTTCATGCGGATATTCCTTGCCGTTCACGAGCCAGTGATTGATCCCATGAGGCCCTCCCGGCTGTTTTTCGAAGACCATGTCGTTGGTCTGGTCTGGCGGGGGTTGCGGGGTGGGCTTGCAAAAAATGGTTTAATCCCAGCGCGCCCTCCGAAGCGGCAGCCATTGCGGGCGCTGCTTCTGATCGGCGTACTCCACCACGATGCCCATACCGGCTTGCCGCGCGGCATTGCGCAGCGCCCCTAATATCCAAACACCCGGCCGATTCATCTCCACGATCGCATCCACGCGCTCGCCCGGGGCGATCTCAATGACATCAACCGGCTGAGGCGCGGGTACGGTATTGCCGTCGAGTGCGATCACCTGAAAACTGTGGCCGGATAAAGCCACGCGATGAATTTGCGAAGCGCTGGCGTTGAGCAGGTGCATCAGGATGCGCTGACCCGAACGCACGCGGAGGGGATCCCCCGCACCTAGCATTTTGTCGTTGATTGAGTAAAGAGGAGCGCTGACTTCGAGCCCGTTGGGACGCGGGTCTGGAGTGGCGGGTTTTTCGGGCATCGGATCGCTGGGATCCGGCTGCTGCTCGTCGGGGTCCGCCGTGGTCAGGAAAGGCTGCCATTCACGCAGCGCCAGAAAGACTTCTTGATCGTAGAGCCCAGGGTCATTCGCGGAATCGATCATGAGAAAGCCGAACTGGCCGGTGTAGGCGCCGCGATGCAGATCCAGCATGGCCTCGGTATGCGAGTGGTACCATCGCGAACCCGCCGGCTTGGCCACGAATTGATAACGCCGGCGGCCATGCGGAGGCACCGGGGGTGTACCTTCTTCCTCCGCCCCGTCCACGTCTGCGGGAACGAACAAACCGTGCCAATGCACGTATTCAGGAACGTCCGTCTCGTTCACAACCTCTACGGCGACTCGCTGGCCCTCTCGCACCCGCAGCAAGGGACCGGGGACCTGGTTGCTGTAGCCGATAGTGCTGAGCACAACCTGGGGCGCCAGCTCGACCAGCATCGGTGCGATCCGCAGGGTGAAATCCGCCGCGCGCCCTGTGGCCTTCGGTCCCAAGGTCGCCACCATCGGATGCGGTGGCGGCGACTGAGCAAACGCGGGCCGCAGCTTGCCTGCCCCCGCCCCGATCACGGTGGCCCATCCAAGCCGCGCAAAATCCCTTCGATTCATTTGATCCTCATGCACGGCCGTATTTCATCCGCAAGGGCACTTCGCCTTCGTTCACATGCGTCCCTGCCTCGGTAATCGGCACCGAGGACCATACTGCCCAACTTTCAAGGGTTGGTCATGACGGGCAAAACCGGAAGTAATCCGTTCGACCACCAATTCTACGTTACTTGCGAGTTGCCGATTCCGGAGTTCGGAGTGTTGGGATCACTCACACTCATGTCCCCCTATTTCTGTTGCGCCCGGCGCGTACTCACGCACATAGGGTGCAGGCTCAGAGTCATCACGAGTTCTCTGATTCGTGATTGTGGAGTTTTCTCGAACGGCGGTGCGGGAGCATCCTTTCGACAACGCAGTGCTTGCGGCCCTCGCCCTGGAGTAGAATTGCGGGGGGAAGGCAGCCCTGAAAACGATCCACCGCCGAGCGAGCTTATGGCGAACCTTCGTGATCGCATTCGAGCCATCTTTATCGAGGCCGTCGAGCTCCCCTTCGAGCGCCGACGAGCTTATCTCGATGAAGCATGCGCAGGCAATGTCGAGCTTCGGAACGAAGTGGAGCGACTGATCGCCGCCGACGCGGAAGCGGCCAGCTTCGTGTTACGGTCGCCTACATCTATGCCGCCGCGCCTGGAGGAAGGCCATCTGCTCGCGTCGCGTTTTCGAGTCGTGCGATTCATTGCAGCCGGCGGCATGGGTGATGTCTATGAAGTCGACGACCTGGAACTGGATGAACGGCTTGCACTGAAGACAATCCGCCCGGAAATTGTCAATGGCGGCCGGGCGCTCGCCCGATTTAAACGCGAAGTGCAGTTCGCCAAACGCGTCTCGCATCCGAATGTCTGCCGGATTCACGATCTCGGCACGCATCGGGACCCTGCGGCTGACTTGGTCTTCCTCACCATGCAACTGGTCCACGGGGAAACGCTGGCGGAACGTCTACGCCGCGACGGTCGCATAAGTCTCCCCGAAGCTCTGCCGCTGGTGGTGCAGATGGCGGAAGCGTTGGGCGCCGCGCATGATGCGGGCGTCATTCATCGCGATTTCAAAACCTCTAACGTGATTCTCACTGGAACGAAGCTAGTGGTCACTGACTTTGGACTTGCGCGATCGACCGCGGCGGGCGATGACAATTCACTCACCGAATCCGGCCACCTGGTAGGCACACCAGCTTACATGGCTCCCGAACAACTCACGCACGGTGATTTGACGCCGGCAACCGATGTTTACGCGCTTGGCCTGGTTATGTTCGAGATGTTAACGGGAAGAAAGCCGTTTCAAGGGGACACGCCCCTCGATTCCGCTTTGAAGCGGCTGACCGAAGCCCCGCCTTCTCCGGACAATTTGGTGCCCGGGCTCGATCCGCAGTGGGGAACCGTCATTTTGCGATGCCTGGAAAGGGAACCAGCGAAACGCTATCAGCGGCCGAACGAAGTGATTCGCGCACTGACGCCAGGCGTGGGATCCCCCACCGAGACGCTGACCGGATTCGGGCCAAGGCTCACTACGAAAATGTCGCTGGGTTGGATCGCTGCGGCGATCGTACTGGCAGCGGTTGCGGCGATGGTGTGGCGAATCTGGACATCGGGATCCCGACTACCGCCGGAGGATGCGATGCGATGGTATCAGGAAGGCATCAACGCACTTCGCGACGGCACGTATTTCAAGGCGACCAAAGCCCTGGAGCGGGCGGTCAGCATCGCGCCGAAGTTCGCCATGGGACACGCCCGGTTGGCCGAAGCATGGATGGAGCTCGACTACACGGATAAGGCCCAGGAAGAAATGCTGCGCGCGAACCCGCCCGGCGGGCACGCCCGCGTAAGCGACGCGGAACAGCTTTTTCTGGAGGCGGTCCACCTGACCTTGGTCCGTGACTTTCGGGGTGCAGTCGAGAAATACCAGCAGATTTTAAAAAAACTACGCGACTCAGATCTGGCCGACGGCTTCGTCGACCTCGGCCGCGCTTGGGAAAAGGCGGAGAACCCTGCGGAGGCCGAGCACGCCTACGAAGAAGCCACTCGGCGCAGCCCGCAATACGCGGCGGCGTTTCTGCGGCTCGGAGCTTTGTACGGCCGGGCGCAGAACTATTCAAAGGCGAACCAGGCATTTGAACAGGCCGATTCGCTGTATCGTTCCCTGAGTAACATGGAGGGAGCTACCGAGGTGTTGTACCAGCGCGCCACCGCGAACGAAACCTCCCATCCAAAGGAAGCGGCCGACCTCGCCGAGCAAGCCATCGCGCTGGCGCGCGCCGGAGACAACGCCTATCTGGAGATTACGTCGCTGCTGCGTTTGAGCAGCATCTACAATGCGCTCAACAATCCAGTGAGCGCACGGCAAAATGCGTCCGAAGCTCTGGAAAAATCGAGAAGCCACGGGCTCGATAATCTTACGATGCGCGCGCTGATCCAGACGGGAAATTCGGCTCTCTTGCGTGGGGACTCGGATGAGGCCAAACGGCTTTTCGACCAGGCCGTGGATCTGGCGCGGGTGCATCACAATGTCCGCAACGAAATGCGGGCACGGTTCGCACTGGCCAGTGTCCTTGTACAACAGGGGAGAGTCACTGAAGGGTTGAGACACCTGGAGCCCGCCTTGGTTTATTTCCGCGAGGGCGGCTATAAACGAGAAACAGCGCAGCTCCTGCTGCTCACTGCCCGGGCCAAGCTCCTGCAAGGGGACTACGGAGGCGCCCTGAAGGCGGCCGAAGAGCAATTACGGGTGGCCAGCCAGATCGGGAACCGCTCGATCGAAGCGCTGGCAGAAGAATCTATCGGCGATGTCTTAGCCCACCTGGAACGGTTTCCCGAGGCTCTGCCGCATTTCCGAAACCACTTGGCGGCGTCGGAGGCAATTCATAGCCAGACCGGTGTAGGCTACGCGCTCTCACATATCGGCGACCAGTTGGCGATCCTCGGTCGGTACCCGGAAGCTGAGCAGGCGCTGAGCAGGGCCTTGGCGATCGCCGCTCGGCCGGATGGCGACGTGTCGCTGGCGGTCGTAATTCATAAGGAGTTGGCGAAGATGGCTCTGAGCCGGCTGC
Organism: Bryobacteraceae bacterium; assembly: GCA_049521275.1. GTDB lineage: Bacteria > Acidobacteriota > Terriglobia > Bryobacterales > Bryobacteraceae > Palsa-187. Next base: position 4,430 of record JBEKOZ010000369.1, read on the forward strand.
GCTTCGCCCAGGCTGACACCGAGGCCCGGTTGGCTCTCGTTCAATCGAAAGGGACCGATATCGAGGTGCATTCATTACTTGCCTTGTCGGCGGCGGCGATTGGGAAAAAAGTCGTCGCGAAGCAGGAAATGGAACTAGTCATGCAACTGGCTGGCGCAGCAGAAGGAAAAGCCGAGCTGCCGGGAGCGCTGCTTACCTCAGCTGTGGTCTGGCTGGAAGCTGGCGAGGCTCAGGAGGCGCTCAATTCGGCTCTTCGCGCTAAGCAGATGTTCGCGGCCGAGGGGAAAGTCGTTTCGGAGTGGCGCGCCTCGCTGGCGGCCGCGCAGGCGGCGATGGCCGGTGGCGACCCCGTGAGATCGAAACAACTCGCCGCGGCGGCATCCGCCGCTCTGGAGGCCTTATCCAAGGAATGGCCTCCTGAAGATTACCGCACGTATCGCGCGCGGCCGGATGTCGGGCGGTTGGCTACGCAGCTGGCGAAGCTGCCAAAATGAGCTCGCCCGAGCGCCATGGACTGCCTGTGGGTTCTCGGTATTCAAGATTTGTGGTTGATCGAGGTCGATCAATTTTTGCAATTCGAAATTCCGGGGCGATAACGGCCCGGTTGGCGACTAATGGCATGTCGTAGCCAGATCGTTAGCAGTCCCCTCGCTTACATTCGGGTTCGACGTCGGTTCCTCGATTGGCCTCAACCTTCCCACCGGACCCGGACCTTCAGGGAGGGCATTGGACGGTAACGTTCCCTGCGGCACGCTACCAGGCGGCTGCAAAGGGAGTATAGTAGACAGACACACGAAAGGCTGGAGGTCAATAGAATGAGAACAGGAGAGAACGGGGCGGACACAAAGTCGAATCGGATTGCCCTCACCGGCGTCGGCGCGGTTGCGGTTCTCGCCATCTACCTATTGGTAGCCTACGTGCAAAAGTTGCCCCCGTTTGCGTCGGGCAATCAGCCGATTATCATCAGCGATAGCTCGGTGGACGTCCAGCTCAACGGCCCATTGAATCTGGTTGACAGCAACCATCATCGCATTAAAGGCGGCAAGGTAGATCATATAGCCATGGTGGATGGCAATGGCACGCCGTCCATTCTATGCAATTCAAAGCAGTCGTGTGACCAGACGATCGCGTGGTACCAACTAAACGGTTCCGGTCCCTCTTACAGAATTGTCATCAGTGAACCCAATGGCAGCGATACAGACCTGGGCTCAGACGTGGCTTGGAACACCAATTTCTGGACGTCATCGGGGCCGACAAGTCAACCGAAGCTTACTCTAGATGGAAGGCTGGTCGACCAATTCGGGAGCTGGTGCCGGAATTGCGTGTACACGATTTGCTTCAGCAACACAGGCCCGTGCACGAAGAAGTAGAGGATACAATCGTCTAGCGATGTCGGGAGCATCAGTCTCAACGACGCACATGACCCATGCTGTGGGCCACAAGCTCACGAACCTCCTTAAGCAGGGAGTCCGTTTTCGACCCTTTTCCGACCACCCGCTGGACATAGCCGCTGAGCTGTTGCTGGTCCTCTGAGGTCAGATCCTTGGCAGTGAGTACGATCACCGGGACCGCAATCGCGTGAGGCAGCCGGCGGAATTGTTCGAGGAAGGTCAAGCCATCCATTTCGGGCATCATCAGATCGAGCAGGACCAGACCCGGCATGGAGTTGCCGATTCGCTCCAACGCGACTCGTCCATTCTCAGCCGTTTCCACTTTCCATCCGTCCTTTTCAAGAGTGCTCTTGATCATGTCCCGTGTATCCAGATCGTCCTCGACAATCAGGACGGTGCGGTGCTCGCGCAGCCGGCTGTACTTGCGGATTGCGTTTATCAGGCGCTCGCGGTTGATGGGCTTGGTCATGTAGTCGGCCGCACCCAATGCGTAACCCATCGTCTTGTTGTCCACCATGGTGAGCATGATGACAGGAATTTCGGCGAGTTCCGGATCGCCTTTGAGAGCCGAGAGGACGCTCCAGCCGTCCATGCTGGGCATCGCGACGTCGAGCGTGATGACATCGGGCCGCAGTTCCCGAGCCCGCTTGAGACCCTCGTCCCCTCCGGCGGCCGCCGTGACGCGATAGCCTTCTTTGCACAGAAACGAGCTCATTAAATCCTGGATCACAGGGTCATCATCGATGACCAGCACGGAGCCCGCTTCGCCGCCCGCCTCGACCCGGGAATCGCCGGCGGATGTCCCCCCCACTGCGCTCGCGAGTTCAATGAGC
>JBEKOZ010000370.1:0-5432 GCA_049521275.1 Bryobacteraceae bacterium
CGCCGTTGCCTTGGCCGAGAGTCATGGTAATCGGGTCGGTTGCATGCTGGTACACCTTCATTGGGCGGTGGTCGGCGATCTGGAAATCGGTGGAGACGGGCGGGGGAGGGAAGGTGGGGATTTCGATGGATCGTTTCACCAGGCCGTGGCCGATTTTCACCTGGTATTCGTCGCCATCCATCTCGAAATGGAGACGGCCTTCGGCGTCGGCGAAGAGGTGGTCACGCTGGATCAAATTGTCGCGCAGGCGGATGGTGGTGACGGCCACTTTGGCGTTCCTGTTGTAGAGGGGCGCGGTGGTGATGGAGAGATGCACGTCGCGGAGGTCGCGGCCGCCAGGCAGCCACTCCCGCGCGGAGGAACGGAAGCCGTTGCGGGATACGCTTTGAAGGGAGGTGAAGCCGGAGTGAACGCGATTGGTCTCGACGTTCCAATCCCAGACGGAGAAGCTGGGATAGACGTCGGCGTGGCCCCATAGTTCAGGGCGGGGAAGCGGGGCGGCGAACGCGCTCATATGAAATGCCAGTGTTTTGGCCATGCCGGGCACGCCGTGGTCGAAATCGAATTCCTCGGATTCGTGGGTGGGCATGGTCCACAACAGGTTCATCCGGCGATGGTAGAACTGGATGAAATCGCGGGTGCCGACGACGAGGCGGGTGCGGACGCCGGCGTAGTTCCCCGCCATTTCATCGTGGCGGTATTCGGCGGGAAATTCGCGGGGGCCGACGACGAATTCGGGCGAGCCCATAAAGTTGGAGGCGCTGGAGACGAGGTCGGGATATTTTCCGGCGATCCAGTAGGACATGAATCCGCCCATGGAAAGGCCGGCGGTGGCGCGATGGTCGCGATCGGGGATGGTTCGATAATTGGCGTCGATGGTGGCGACAAGCTCGGGGAAATAAAGAGGGAACTGGCGGTCGGTTTCGACGGGGCCGATGTTCCAGGGGCGCTCGTAATCCTCGTTGGGCGTGCGGGGATTGGAACCGTCGACTTTCACGACGAGGACATCGTTGTGGGCGACGAAGTTGCCGATGTTATCGCCATCATAGTCGTTGCCGCAGTCGTATTCCTTGCCGGCGGGGCCCTTGTTATAACGCTCGCCGTGGCCATGGAACCAGTAGATGACGGGATAACGCTTGGCGGAGGATTCGTAGTCGGGGGGAAGGAAGATGCGGTAGTGACGGGTCTCGTGGAGGATGCGGCTTTCGTGCGCGCAATCGAGGATGATGGCATCGGCGGACCAGAGGGGCAGGGCGACGAGGAAGATGGCGGATGAGAGTCGTCGCAGCTCGAGGGTCAAGATGTCCGCTCCGGGGCGGTCGCGGTTCTGGGCGACATGTTATTAGTGTAGTGCGAAGTGTCGGGCTACGCCAAGAGACAGGAGCGTAATCTGGATGGCAGGGCACGCCGGAGATCGCTTCCTGCGGTCGCGGCTCGGAAACGGGCCTGCTTGGTGAGAATTCGAAGGGACCGCTCCCGAGGGTCGCGGCTCTATTTTTTTTCTATGGCGGTGACGGCGGTTTCGGTGCCTTCGGCGGAGGTGCCGACGCTGACGGTGATGGTGTGTTTTTTCCCCTCGTCGGTGGCCAGCATCATGCCTCCTTGATCGGTGTTGGAGGTCAGATTGATACTGAACCCGGCGGATTTGAGCTGATCGGAATAGTAGGAGATGATTTTAGTCGCGGGGTCCTTCGACTTGAAGGTGAAGGTGTTCTGGGAACCGTCGGCGCTGGTGGCGGACAGGGTGTTTTGCGGAGAAGAGCCGGGGTAGATAGGTACCCAGGCGGGCGCGGAGTTGGCGGAGCCGCCGAACTTGACGCTGCCGTCCGGGGATTGCGCGCTGAAGCCGCTATTGTCGAGGGTGACGGTGGACTGCTTGCCGTCGTCGCCGACGATCACCATCTTTTTAGCGTCGGGATCGAACTTCATGGTGATGGTTTTGCCGGTGGACTTTTCGCGGACGACAATGGTCCCGGCGCGATCGTTGGTTTTGACGGTTTCGTAATCCGGATTCATAGCCGTGACCATCTTGGCCATGGCTAAGCCGGGGTTGGTTTTCATGAGTTCGGAATCGAATCCGGCGTTCTTAATCATGCGCATGCCCATGTAGCCGATGACGCCGCAGGTAAGGGTGATGGCAAAAAAGAAGATGGCGATGCCGCCGAGGATCCAAACCCAGATGCTGGTTTTCTTGGCGACGGGCGGCTGCGGATTGGGCGGCGTCGGACTGGACATTTGATTTTATTTCCCCTTGGGAATGATACAACGGAAACCGAAGAAGTGACAGGCAGGTCAGCTGAATAGGAGCGATGTTACGTACGTTACCAACCTGCTGTAGCTTCCATATGGCAGGGGGACTCTGCTATAAATCATCCGTGAAATTACTATATCTTCTCGGAACCGCTGTTACGCTGGCCGCGGCGCCATCCATCACGGGAGTCTATAACGCCGGCAGCTGGATTCCGCCGAGCTTGCCTAATTCGGGGCTGACTCAAGGAGCGTACTTCACGATCACGGGCAACAACCTGGGTCCTGACACTCTGATCGTGGCGGGCAGCTATCCTCTGCAAACGATGCAGGGCCTGGGAGGGACGGTGGTGCAGGCGACGGTGGGCGGCGTGACCGAAACGTGCATCATGTACTACTCCTCGGTCTCGCAGGTTTCGGCGATTCTTCCGTCGGCGACTCCGATCGGCACGGGCACGATGAGCGTTACTTATCAGGGTGGGACGACGACGGTTGCGATTCAGGTGGTGGCGGCGTCGTTTGGGATGTTCACGCTGAACAGCGCGGGAAGCGGTCCGGCGTCAGTCACCGATCTGAATTACAATCCGATCACGATGGTGAATGCGGCTCATCCGGGCGATACGGTGATTTTGTGGGGCACCGGACTCGGCGCGGTGACCGGCGACGAGACGGAGCCGCCGGCGGCGCCCAGCAACTTCCCGGGAGTCCAGGTGCTGATCGAAAACCAACTGGTGACGCCGATCTATGCGGGAAGGAGCAGTTACCCGGGGCTCGATCAGATTGACGTGACCATCCCGCCGGGGATCAGCGGAGGGTGCAAGACGTCGATCGGGGTGGTGGTGAACGGAGTCATGGGGAATGTGGTGTCGACCTCGATCTCGCCGGCGGGGCAAACGGTGTGCGGCGATACTTTCGGGATCATGACGGCGGCCAATATGACGAAGGCGGCCGCGAACGGGTCGTTGAATCTTGGCTTGGTGGATCTGAGCCGGGTTTCGTCGGAGGACGACCTGTTCGGAGGGAGCTTCGCGAATTATCCGCTGAACAGCCTGATCCGGTCCTGGGGAGGGAGCTTTGGTCCTTCGATCGGAAGCTGCATCGTTTATGAGCAGGTGGGGGGGGCGGCCCTGCTGCTGGAAGATCCGATTGTGGCGGGGTTGACGCACCTCAAGACAGGCGTTTCGCTGACGGTCGCGTCGAGCACGGGAACGGCTACCGTGGATGAGAGTTCCACGGGAACCTATGGGATGGCGCTGGGCACGAGCGCGAAGCCCTACATATCGCCGGGAACTTATACGGTTTCCAACGGCAGCGGGGGAACCGATGTGGCGGGGTTCAGCTGGTCCGAAACGCTTCCCGCTCCGGTGAGCTTTGTGAACTTTCCGTCCACGGTGAACCGCTCGACGGATCTGACGGTGACGTGGAGCGACAGTTCGGCGTTCACGCTGGTGAGCGTGTTCGGCTATAGTGCTGTGGTGCTGAATTCGTCGCAGAACTCATACGCGGAGTTTGTGTGCGCGGCGCCGGCATCGGCGACACAATTCACGATTCCGGCCGCGATCCTGAGCCTGCTCCCCACCAACGGATACGGAGCTTTTGCCGTACCGGGCGCGGGGTTCCAGGTGGCCGGGATCATCGACAACCTGTTTTCGGTGACGGGGCTGGATGTCGGACAGTTCAGCGTGTTTACGACGAGCGGCCCGGTGGTGAAGGTCCAGTAGCGCTAAAATTGTCTGGTGATTTCCAGACGCGCGCTGTTCGGCATGCCGGTGGGGCTGGCCGCGCAGAGCATTCTTGAAATTCCGGCGGCTCCGCCGGGGTTGCATATCCAATACGGCAACGACGAATTCCAGTTTGGCGAATTGTACATGCCCGAGGGCAATGGGCCGCATCCGGTGGCGGTCGTGATTCACGGCGGATACTGGAGGGCGCGATACGATTTGCGCCATCTCGGGCATTTCTGCGCTGCGCTCGCGAAGTCGGGGATGGCGGCGTGGAGCCTGGAGTATCGAAGGCTCGGGAATGCTGGCGGGGGATTTCCGGGGACGCTGGAGGATGTGCGGGCGGGGGCGGCGCATTTAGAGAAGATCGCGAAAGAGCGGAGTTTGGACATGAAGCGCGTGGTGGCGACGGGACATTCGGCGGGCGGCCAACTGGTTCTGTGGCTGGCGAAACAGAAGGCGATTCCGTTGCTAGGGGTGGTTCCACTGGCTCCGGTAGCGGATTTGAGAAGAGCGTGGGAACTGAAGTTGAGCAGTAACGTAGTGGCGGATTTCCTGGGCGGATCGCCGGGCGATGTTCCGGAGCGGTATCGAGCAGCATCGCCGATCGAGATGGTGCCGCTGGGATTGCGACAGCGGGTGCTGCACGGGGATCGCGACGACGTTGTGCCGGTCGCGATGAGTCGCGGGTATGTGGCGGCGGCGCGGAAGAGCGGAGACGACTGCACGTTAACGGAGCCGGAGGGCGCGGGACATTTTGAATTGATCGATCCGCGAACGGAGGCGTGGGGACAGGTGCGGGACGCGATCTGGAAGCTTGTAGAATAGGCGAGTATGAAATGTTTCAAGTGGGAAACGGTGGAGCTGGAGACGATGAGCGGCCTGATCTCGCGCAAGGTAATCAGCGGCGAGAAGGCGATGGTGGCTCAAGTGTTTCTGAAGAAGGATGCGGTGGTGCCGGAGCATCGTCACGAGAGCGAGCAGATTACCTATATTCTCGAGGGCGCTCTGAAGTTCGAACTGGAGGGAACGGAAGTGGTGGTGCGGAAGGGTGAAGTGCTGCATATTCCGTCGAACGTTCCGCATCGGGCGGTGGCACTGGAGGATACACTGGACCTGGATATTTTTTCGCCGCCTCGGGAGGACTGGCTGGCGAAGAACGACGCGTATCTGCGGCGGGGCGAGCGGGAAGAACAAGCTTCCGATTGACAGGGTGGGCGCGGTTTGGTGTAATGAAAAGGCCTTCCAGCATTGTTCCTCGGTAGCTCAATGGTAGAGCATTCGGCTGTTAACCGAAGGGTTGTAGGTTCGAATCCTACCCGAGGAGCCAAACTATTTCTCTCCGAACGCCAACGCCCTGTTGGTTGACGCCATCGGTCTTTCTGCGCATACCGTAGCCCCCCAGATATCCCCAATTCCGCCATACATTTCCAGACGATGCTGTTCTCTCCTTCCGGCTTCGGA